>DMRV01000317.1 GCA_003456455.1 Flavobacteriales bacterium | reverse complement strand
TAGCAGCCATTCACTTCCTGCAAATAGCCGAAAAGTCCGTCTGGCGCATTTGCAATTAACGGAGCAATGCCCATAGAAAACAACGCCAAAACAACTCCGAACATTTTTCCTGCCTTCACTACTTGCTTTTCGGTGGCATCTTTCTTCACATATTGCTTGTAAAGGTCAAATCCAAAAAGGGTAACGGAGCTATTGAGTGCCGAGTTAAAAGAACTGAGAATAGCCCCGAATAAAACGGCAGCAAAGAAACCCACGGCTCCCGCTGGCAGCACAGCTTTCACCAACATTGGGTACGCTTGATCGGGATTCTCCAGCGTATCTCCAAACATGTGAAAGGCAATAATCCCTGGTAACACCACGATTAGCGGACCAAGAATTTTGATGAAAGATGCGAGGAGTAAACCCTTCTGTCCTTCTTTCAGGTTCTTAGCACCTAATGCGCGCTGAATGATTGCTTGGTTTGTTCCCCAATAAAACAACTGAACCAGCATCATTCCAGTGAAAATGGTTGAAAATGGAACCGATGCCGACTCGCTTCCCAACGAATTGAATTTCTCTGGATGCGCCTCCAAAATTGTGCTCATACCTTGAATAACGCTACCATCGCCAACGGCCAAAAGGCCCAAAAAGGGAATGAGCATCCCTCCTACAATTAAGCCTACGGCATTAATAGTATCTGAAATTGCTACCGCTTTTAATCCACCAAAAATGGCGTAGACAGATCCTATCAAGCCAATACCCCAAACGGTTATCCAAAGAGCTACAGTTTCAGAAACACCCAGCATTTCGGGTACATCAAACATGGTGCTTATGGCCAAAGCGCCTGAATACAGAACAATTGGCAGCAGCACAATCATGTAGCCGCTAAGGAACAGTGCGGAAGTAATGGAGCGCGTTGCGACATCATATCTCCGTTCTAGAAATTGCGGAACTGTTGTAATGCCGCCTTTAAGATATTTCGGAAGTAAAAACAGCGCTGTAACCACCATGGCTATTGCGGCCAACGTTTCCCACGCCATTACCAGTAAACCTTCCTTGAAAGCCGCACCGTTTAGGCCAACTATCTGCTCGGTAGACAGGTTAGTAAGTAGCAGAGAACCAGCAATTACGACACCAGTAAGACTCCTTCCCCCTAAGAAGTAACCATCAGAGGAACTTTCGTTCGTGTTTCTAGTGTACAGGTATGAAATGATGGCAACAAAAGCCGTAAATCCGATAAACGCGAGAATCTGCATGCACTGAAATTCGTAGTTAAGGTTAACTCACGAATCTACGATTTGAACTAATATCAAATATCAGAGCATCTTAATCCGCTCCATGTCGGTAGCGCTCACTTCAATGGCAATCTCGTTTCGTCTATTAACCAATTGAAAAGGTGGATTATAGCCCATGTACCACGGAGCAGATTGAGGTTCAATTCCCATCGTTTCCAAGGATTTCATGAGCAGGTCAGAATTTTGTTTAATCTTTTCATCATCCGACCAACCACCAAACCGGATAGCAACCACATATTTCTCTTCGGATTCGCTGAACTTAATCCCTCTGTCATTCGGTTTTGGCAAACCATCCAATTCCATATTTGAAGGCATTACAAAACTCATTTCCGAACCACTTTCGTCAAACGTCATGTGAACGGGTGATGTCATTGGGATTGATTGGCTCTCTTCATTACCACCAAAGATGTATCCGGCCAAAACTCTAAAATGCTGATTGGATGAGCTTTTATAATCGGAAGATGAACCAGTTACAGTTGCCATTACTGCCTTAGGATAATAACGTGCTTCTAGCACATCATTCTTCCAAATTACCTCATATGCCTGTTGTTCTGTCTTTGCCAAATCGTTGGATATATATGCTTGTGCTGCTGTGAAAAGAAGCGCCACTACCACTACTGTTATAATTAGATATTTCATAACCTATTAACAGCAAACAAGAGATGTGGTTCATTTTGTTTAATCTTTCAACATTTCAGTTAAACATTTGTTACGTAGGTAACGACAGCATCATGAAAAACCAAATTTTAAAGGTCGAAGCATTAGAAAAGTACTACGGAGATTTCCACGCGCTGAAAGGTGTGGATATGGAAGTTAACGCAGGTGAAATTTTCGGATTGCTTGGACCAAACGGAGCAGGAAAAACCACGATGCTCCGAATGCTCGTTGGCCTGATAAGACCAAATTCAGGAAAAGTCACCTTTTTCGGTAAACACAGTCTACAAGAACTTGGAAAAGTGCTTCCTCGGATTGGATGCATTATAGAAGAGCCAAAGTTCTATCCCTATTTGAGTGGGTTAACAAATCTGAAAATCGCGGGTAAGTACTTCCCAAACAAGATTTCGGATGAGCGCATCAATGATATGATTGAATTGGTCGGTTTAAAAGGACGCGAACGCGACAAGGTTTCAACTTACTCGCAAGGAATGCGGCAACGTTTAGGAATTGCCCAGGCAATGCTCAACGACCCCGATTTGATTTTCCTTGACGAACCGACCAACGGACTAGACCCGAAGGGAATAATCGAGCTCAGACAGTTAATTATGCGATTGAAGAAAGAATTCGGCAAAACCGTCATCATCTCTTCTCATATTCTATCAGAAATCGAGGAAATGGCAGACAGCATGGCAATCATCAACAAAGGTGTTTGCGTTTCGCAAGGTTCTGTGGCTGAGCTGCTTTCTGAAAATATAGTTACGGTTAGTGTAGAAACAGATGACCAAGCCGCTGCTGAAGTGATTCTTACAAGTTTGGACTTCAAGCCAAAAAAAGACCAAAACGCTTTGGTTTTCCAAGCAGAATTAGAGGCAATTCCAAACGTGGTTCAGAAGCTAATTAATGCTGATAGAAAGATTTATCGTCTTGACCACAAACGAAAACTGGAAGACTACTTCCTTAAACTAACCGCAGCATGATTCGAATACTGCAAGCAGAAATCATTAAAGCTTTCGCAAGACCGAGAAGCTATATTGGTATGGGTTCCATCATTGCGTTGGTTGCTCTCATAGATGTGTCTTTTTACTTCACTGGAGAGGAATATATTGGGTTGCTCTTTCAGAGTTTCGACCAAGTTTTTTCTTTGGAAGGAACCATCATCAATGGGAACCTCATCACATTCATTATTCTCCAAACACTCATTATTCAACTGCCATTATTGGTGGCGTTAGTAACTGGAGACCTAATCTCAGGAGAGTCAGCCATGGGAACGCTCCGTTATGCTCTTACCAAACCAATCAGCCGCTTCAAATTCATCACCTACAAATGGATAACCGCCATGCTGTACGTATTGGCCATTCTCATCCTACTTGGCATTTTCGCCTACCTCCTATCCCTTGCCATTTTCGGCCCTGGTGATTTGCTGGTTCTCAACGCAGATGGCTTGGTTGTAATCCGCGATTCCGAACTCTTCTGGCGATTTATGGCTTCGTTTATTTTCGCATTCATTAGCCTAACTACGGTAGCTTCTCTATCTCTAATGTTCTCAGCGTTTTCCGATAATAGTGTTGGACCAATCGTGCTAACCATGGTAGTAATCATTGTGTTTACCGTCATCAGCAGCTTCGAAATGAGCTTTTTCGACCCATTGATGCCATTCCTATTTACCAATCACATGCACTTGTGGAGAAGGTTGTTCTCTGACCCTATTGCAACGAACGAAATAATCCAATCTGCAGGCGTTCTCATTCTACACACAGCTGCGTTCTTCGGAATTACGCAATACCACTTTCACCGTAAAGACATTTTTCAATGAGACAACTAATTATATCTGCGTTTATCATGGCTTTTTCGCTCCACGCGATTGGTCAAGACGCCAATGCTATCTTGAATAACGTAAGAAGCAAATTCGCCAACGTGAACGACATTCGATGCAATGTTGAGATGAAGTTTGACATTCCTGGAGTTGCAATCGACAAAATTTCTGGCAAGATGATTTACAAGAAGCCAGACAAATTCCGGGTGAGAACCAAAGGATTAATCTTCTTACCAAAGCAAAATCCATTCTCACAATTAGAGATTTTGGATGACCCAACCGACTATATGGCTGTTCCGGCAGGAACTGCTGTCTCTAACGGAATTAACTGCAACATTATCAATGTGATTCCTACTAATGGAGGCGAATTAGTTCTTATGAAGTTGCTGATTGGTATTGAAGATGGTCGAATTCATGAATCTGAATTAACGCTGAAACGCGAAGGTACCGTGCAATACTTCAACACCTACGCTTCTGCGGAAGACTTCATTCCAACAATCATGGAATTCAAAGCAGATTTCAAGCGTTTTAAGATGCCAAAAGCTATTAGTGGCGATTTCAACAGCAAACCTGTACGCGAAGAAGAAGGTCAGAGTAAGTATGAAACTGGCAGAGTAAAAATGACCATTTCAAACTTAGAATTGAATCGAAAAGTAGACGATTCTGAATTTGTAGACGAAGACTCATGAAAGAAATACTTGTTATAGGAGGCTCATCCGGAATAGGAAAAGCCGTGGTAGAAAAATTGCTCGCCAACCGAGAAGTTGTGCACGCAACGTACAATGAAAACCCAGTTAACGAAGTCAATTACCATTATTTGGATGTTACCAGTGATGAGTACAACTTAGATTTCGTTCCGAATGAGTTGCACGGTTTGGTTTACTGTCCTGGAAGCATCAACCTAAAGCCATTTCACAGAATAAAACCAGAAGAATTTGTAGCTGATTTACAGTTGCAAACCATTGGTGCTATCAAGGTTATTCAGAAACTGTTACAAAACCTCAAAGCAGGAAAAGGTTCCATCGTGTTGTTCTCAACTGTCGCGGTTCAGCAAGGATTCAATTTCCATTCGCAAGTAGCGGTTTCTAAAGGTGCTATTGAAGGTTTAACCCGTTCGTTGGCTGCAGAATTTGCGCCAACCATTCGAGTAAACTGTATTGCGCCATCATTAACCGATACGCCTTTGGCTGGCAAACTACTTAGCAGCGACCAAAAACGAGACGCAAACGCTGAACGCCATCCACTCAAACGAATTGGAACGAGTATGGATATTGCCAATGCGGTAGCATACCTCCTATCGGATGATAGTTCATGGGTAACAGGTCAAATTTTAAAAATAGACGGAGGCATGTCTTCCATAAAAGCATAAACTATGTTCGGATTATTTAAGAAGAAAACGGAGCGCGTAAAGCTCAACAACCAATACAACAAGTTGATGAAAGAAGCTTTTGAGCTTTCTAAAATCAACCGAACGGCCAGCGACCAGAAATACGCACAGGCAGACGCCATTCAGAAGAAAATGGATAGCTTGCCGTAAACGCCTAATCGCGTAAAAATGGCGTTATGAAAGTTCTTCTTACTGGTGCAACAGGTTACATAGGCAAACGACTTCTTCCTGTCCTTCTTGATGCTAACCACAGCGTTGTATGCGCGGTGAGAGACAAAGCTCGGTTCCCGAAAACGGGTATTTACGCCAATCCACGAATAAGTATTGTTGAAGTTGATTTCTTAGAAGAATCCGCTGAAACAGTTATTCCGAGCGATATCGATGCTGCTTATTATTTGGTGCATTCGATGAGTGCGAGCACATCAGATTTTGAATCGCTGGAAGCAAAATCCGCGCAAAAATTTGTACAACTTGTCTCCAAAACTTCCTGTAAGCAAATCATCTATTTGGGTGGAATTGCAAACATCGAAGAGTTATCGAAACATCTTTCATCGCGACAGCGAGTTGAAGAAATTTTGAGAACCAGCGCCATTCCTGTCACAGCTTTAAAAGCAGGAATTATTGTAGGTTCTGGAAGTGCTTCGTTTGAAATAATGCGCGATTTGGTAGAGAAACTGCCTGTGATGATTACCCCGCAATGGTTAAACACCAAAAGCCATCCCATTGGCATTAGAAATGTGTTACAATTTCTAGGTGGCATTCTCGGAAGAGAAGACACATTCGGAAAATCATTTGACATTGCAGGGCCAGAAGTACTCACCTACAAAGAAATGCTGCTTCAGTTTGCGAAAGTTAGAGGGCTGAATCGCTACATTTTCACCGTACCTGTAATGACACCTCGTCTTTCCTCCTATTGGTTGTATTTCGTAACAGCTACTTCCTACAAACTTGCCGTGAATTTGGTGGATAGTATGAAGATTGAGGTAATCGGAAAACC
>DMRV01000370.1 GCA_003456455.1 Flavobacteriales bacterium | reverse complement strand
ATTCACATTTCCAAGGAAGTGTATGAAGTGAGAATTGAATTGATTCGGGAACGGATAAAAGCTGCCCTTCATTTTGTAGCAGCCGATAAGGTATGCCGAAGTCAAATGTTGCTCAAATACTTTGGAGAAGCCGACAGCAAGAGTTGCGGAAAATGCGATGTCTGCCGTGGGCTTTCTAAGTTCAACCTGGATAAAAACGACATCGAGCTTGTAAAGTCAAATGTCAATTCAGAAACGAGTTTAGAAGAGCTTTTCGATAAGATTGAAAAACCCGAAAAAGAGATTCTTAAAGCTGTTCAACTACTGCTCGATAATAACGAGCTGGTGTATCACATGAACGGAAAAATCGGTCTTCCATAACCTCTTTATTGATGCTCCTTTAGAATACCTTTGCCGCCCATGAAAACAATCAGTCTAAAAAAGGGAAAGGAAAGCTCGTTGAAGCGCAAGCATCGTTGGGTATTCTCAGGTGCTATTGGAAAATTTACCGAGCAACCAGAAAATGGTGAATTGGTAAGCGTAGAGGATTTCCAAGGAGACTATATCGGTGCTGGCCATTATCACAATGGGTCTATTGCTGTACGTATGCTCACTTTTAACAAGGAACGTATCGACCAAACGTTCTGGAATCAGCGTTTCCAGGAAGCATTTGCTGTTCGTAAAGGACTTGGATTGCTAACCAAGGAAACCAACTGTTTTCGATTGATTCATGCCGAAGGCGATGGACTTCCTGGATGTGTGGTAGATATCTACAACGATTGTGCTGTTGTGCAAAGTCACACAGACGGTATGGCGAATTGCTCCAAGGAAATCAAGAAAGCGCTGGAGAACATCAACGGACTCAAGTTAAACTCCATCTATCATCGGAACCTTGCTTCTAAACAGCATGAGTTCCTAAAAGGGCTGAAGGAAGAAACGGAGGTTTTGGAGAACGGAATCAAGTTTAAAGTGAATTGGGTAAACGGACAAAAAACAGGCTTTTTCATCGACCAAAGAGATAACCGTTCGTTGGTTGGTGAATTCTCAAAAGGCCGAAAAGTACTTAACACCTTCAGTTACACAGGAGGCTTCTCTGTTTACGCATTAGCAAATGGAGCGAAGAAAGTAACCTCTGTAGATATCTCGCAACCAGCGATTGATTTGGCTGCGGAGAACGCAACCATCAACGGTTCTGACAAAAACCATGAAGCCATCTGTGAAGATGCTTTCAAATTTGTAGAAAAAGCGGAAGGATACGATATGATTATTCTCGATCCGCCAGCCTTTGCAAAATCAATTAAAGCTAGACATCGTGCTGTTCAGGGTTACAAGCGTTTGAATGAAATGGCATTGAAGAAGATTGCTCCAAATAGCCTTCTATTCACATTTTCATGCTCACAAGTGGTTAATCCACAGATGTTTGAAAGCGCGGTTCTAGCCGCTGCAATTAACGCTGGACGGAACGTTCGTGTGCTTAAAAGATTGGGGCATGCTATAGATCATCCGGTAAACATTTATCATCCAGAGGGAGAGTATTTGAAAGGCTTGATGCTGCATGTGAGCTGATGCACGAAACGATTTCATATCGTAACATCTGGCGCATCTCCTACCCACTCATCCTCGGATTTATGGCGGTAACGGTTATTAACGTAACCGACACTGCTTTTCTTGGGCGCGTAAGCGAAGTTGCTATTGGAGCCTCTGGGCTCGGTGGCATCTATGTACTTATTATGCTGATGGCAGCCTTCGGTCTCGGAATCGGAGCGCAGATTATCATGGCACGGTACCATGGTGAGGAAAAACCAGAAAAGATTGGTCCCGTTTTCGATCATTTGCTTTATCTGCTTTTATTAATGGCTTGCGGGCTCATTGCCTTCCATTTTGTATTTGGCGAACAGCTTTTATCCAGAGTTATCGACTCTGACGCCATCTTAAAAAGCACACTCGATTACACCAACATTCGCGTGGTTGGACTGATTCCAGCAGCCATTGTTGTAGGTTATAGATGCTTCTTGACTGGGATTAGCGATACCCGCGCCATTTCCTATGCAGCGGGTATTATGGCTGGGTTGAACTTATTATTCAATTACCTCTTTGTATTCGGGAATTTGGGGTTTCCAAGAATGGAAATTGAAGGAGCGGGTTACGCCTCAGTTCTTTCCGAAACGCTGAGCTTAGTGTATCTGATAATCTGGGTAAGACGAAAACGATTGGGCGTGCAGTTTAACTGCTTCCATTTTCCAAAACTGAGTTTCATTCAGGTTAAAACCATTATGCGAATTGCTACTCCAGTAATTATTCAGAGTGTGGTTTCCATTGCTTCTTGGCTAACCTTCTTCCTTATTATTGAAGGAATGGGCGAGCGCGAATTGGCAATCTCCAATGTGGTCAGAAGTGGCTATTCCGTACTGATGATACCCTTAATTGGAATTGGCCAAGGGACTCAAACACTTGTGAGTAAACTTATTGGACAAGGCGGAACGCATTTGGTTTGGACGCTCATAAGACGTCTTATAATTGTGACGGTTTTGTCATCAATTGCCTTGATGCTGCTCAACCTTATCAACCCAAGTTTACTCCTTTCTGTATTTACGAATGACGCAACACTGATTGCAGACTCCATTCCTGTGGTTTACGTCATCTCTATTTCAATTGTTCTTTTTGCTGTAGCCATGATATTATTATCCGTTGTTTCAGGAACAGGCAACACGTTAATGACTTTGCTGATTGAGGTCAGCACCCTGATTATCTACCTCAACTTCACGTATAGAATGGTTCATCAGTGGCATCAACCGCTTGATATGGTTTGGACCTCAGAGATTGTGTATTTCACATTTATGGGACTGTTTTCTGCGCTTTATCTTTGGACTGGAAAATGGAAAAATGCAAAAGTTCATGAGTAAAGAGCGAATCGTTTTTATGGGCACGTCTGATTTTGCAGTAGCAACGTTAAAAGCGTTGCTTGATGCAGATGCAAACGTGGTTGGACTAATCACCGCGCCAGACAGAAAAGCTGGAAGAGGAATGAAATTGCAGCCATCAGCCGTAAAGCAATTTGCGGTTGAAAACGAATTGAAAGTGCTTCAACCAACTAATCTTAAATCAGAAGAGTTTCTGAGTGAGTTGAGAAAACTGAAAGCCACACTTCAAGTAGTGGTTGCATTTAGAATGCTACCTGAAGTGGTTTGGAATATGCCTGAGAAAGGCACGTTCAATTTGCATGCCTCACTCCTACCTCAATACCGTGGTGCTGCACCAATTAATTGGGCTGTAATTAATGGCGAGAAGGAATCAGGTATTAGTACTTTTTTTCTTCAGCATCAAATTGACACAGGCGACATCATTTTTCAGGAGAAAGTTGACATAGCTGAAAATGAAACCGCTGGTGAATTGCACGATAAGTTGATGAATGTTGGTGCCAGATTAGTTGTGAAAACGCTGCAAGCAATTGAAAGCGGAAACGCTCCATCAACTCCACAGAATGCAATTGTAGGTGAACTGAATGAAGCTCCAAAGATTTTCAAGGAAACCTGTAAAATTGATTGGAACAAATCCGCGAATGATGTATTCAATCACATTAGAGGGCTTTCACCCTACCCAACTGCTTTTACTACGCTTGTATCTGATGATGAAGAAATCGGATTGAAGATTTTCAAAGCTTCCAAATCGGAACTGAGTCAAGAAGCAAAATCAGGTACAATCCGAGTTGCTAACCAACGTATGTTTGTTAAATGTGCTGATGGTTGGCTTGAAGTTCTTGAGCTTCAAATGGCGGGTAAAAAGCGAATGGAAGCAAAAGCTTTTCTCTTAGGATACAGTTTGGATGGCTATAAATGTGTCTAGTTGTTTTGCGTTAGGGATGGAAGCGACATCCTTTTCTGAGGAACGAAGAAAAGATATAGCGAACAGCCTGACCCAGCTCTTGCAAAGGTCAACTTAGTTCAATCAAGTTAGCTGCTGGGTAACGCCCAAGAAGAACTAGGTTGATTTGTGTTTGATGTATGATTAATAAAACATACATTTGCACTCCGAAATTTTTGAGTAAAAGAAATGGCAAGAAAAGGAGATAGAATTCAGGTTATTCTTGAGTGCACTGAGCACAAGGAGAGTGGACAACCTGGAACTTCAAGGTATATTACTACCAAGAACAGAAAAAACACGCCTGACCGTGTTGAGTTGAAAAAATACAACCCAATCTTGAAAAAGATGACGGTTCATAAGGAGATTAAATAATTGAGATATGGCTAAGAAGACAGTTGCAACGCTTAAGACAGGAGCTGGACGTGAGTTTACCAAGGTTATTAAAATGGTGAAATCTGAGAAGTCTGGACAGTATGCTTTCAAACAAGAAGTAGTTCATAACGACCACGTTAAGGACTTTTTTGCGAAGAATAGCTAATAACACACTACGTTATAACTAAGGCTTCTCTCTGTTCTCAGGGAGAAGCCTTTTTATTTTTTAGACAATGGGATTATTCGGGTTCTTTTCGAAAGAGAAAAAAGAAAAGCTTGACGAAGGCTTGGAGAAAACACGCGAAGGTGTTTTTTCGAAGTTAACCAAGGCAGTAATCGGCAAGTCGAAGATTGACGATGAAGTATTAGATAACCTTGAAGAGGTGCTTGTTACTTCTGATGTTGGTGTTGACACCACGTTAAAAATCATTAAGGGTATTGAAGCACGGGTTTCTACTGACAAGTACGTTGGTACGGATCAGCTGAACAAAATGCTTCAGGAAGAGATTGTTGCTCTTCTAAAAGAGAATAATAGCGGTGATATTGATGGATTGCCCATTCCTGAAGGACAAAAACCGTACGTAATTATGGTTGTTGGGGTAAATGGCGTTGGGAAAACCACCACAATTGGAAAACTGGCGCATCAACTGAAAACTTCTGGAAAGAATGTTGTTCTAGGAGCTGCAGATACATTTCGGGCAGCCGCAGTTGATCAATTAATCATTTGGGGTGAGCGTGTTGGTGTTCCGGTTATTAATCAGGGAATGAATGCCGACCCCGCTTCAGTTGCATTTGATACGCTTGAATCTGCCGTTGCAAAAAATGCTGATGTAGCCATTATTGACACAGCAGGTCGACTTCACAATAAAGTGAACTTGATGAACGAGTTGACCAAAATCCGTAGAGTAATGGACAAGGTTGTTCCTGGAGCCCCACACGAAATTCTTTTGGTTTTAGACGCTTCTACTGGTCAGAATGCCATTGAACAGGCAAAGCAATTTGTAAAAGCTACTGAAGTAAATGCGCTAGCATTGACTAAGCTGGATGGAACTGCTAAAGGAGGAGTTGTGATTGGTATTTCTGACCAATTCAAGATTCCGGTAAAATATATTGGCGTTGGAGAAGGAATCGAAGACCTTCAAGTATTCAATCGCGAAGCGTTTGTTGATTCACTTTTTCCGAACAATTAAACTTTGAAAGCAAGAACTCTCAAAA
>DMRV01000294.1 GCA_003456455.1 Flavobacteriales bacterium | reverse complement strand
TCTGGATCTGCAATCATTGGTTCGGCAATTTCATCCAAATCAATGACAACCTCAGCATGATATTTAGCACTAGCGTCAGGCTTCAATGTTGGATTTGCTCCAGTGTTGATTTCGGTAATTCTTCGCTCAGCCTTGTCAATTAATCCTTGAAGAACTTGTGTCTCATTGTCCATTCCCTTATCAATCATGATTTGGATACGNNGCCTTCGCAATCTCTAACGATTCTATTAACGTTTCATCCTCAGAAATACAAATCGAAGCCTTCGCTTTCATCTCTGCAGTCCAGTCAGTAAACGTGAAGGCTTGATCTGCTGTAAGTGTTCCAATATGAACCTCAATAATTCTGCCTTGGAATACGTTTTCTCCACCAAACTGCTTTAGCATTTGTTGCTGAGTCGCATGAACCACATCACGAAAATCCATGAAGCTTCTCATAGTTCCTTTAAATGTCACTTTTACAGATTGTGGAATTGGCATTGTAGCCTCACCTGTGGCCAATGCCAATGCAACCGTTCCTGAGTCAGCTCCGAATGCAACACCTTTTGACATTCGAGTGTGGGAATCGCCACCGATGATGATGTCCCAATCACCTACTGTGATGTCGTTAAGTACCTTATGAATTACATCTGTCATTGCAGGATACTGACCCTTGGGATCACGAGCTGTAATCAATCCAAAGTCGTTCATGAATTTCATCAGTCTTGGAATATTCGCCTTAGACTTATCATCCCATACCGAAGCTGTGTGACAACCTGATTGGTACGCTCCATCAACGATTGGAGAAATTACCGTGGCAGCCATGTTCTCCAACTCCTGAGAAGTCATCAAACCTGTAGTGTCCTGAGAACCTACAATGTTTACTTCAACACGCGCATCAGAACCAGCAAGTAACGTTTTACCCGGAGTATTTCCGACAGCATTCCTATTGAATATTTTTTCGACTGCCGTTAACCCTTGTCCATCAACAGAAATTTCTTTAGAAGGTGCGTACACTTGAGGAACTTCTATGCCTAATATCTTGGCTGCAATCGTTTGTAGTTTTTTACCAAAAACAACAGCATAAGATCCGCCAGCTTTAATAAACTCCACTTTTTGAGGAGTTAGTGCTGCGGAAATATCTTTCAATTCCTTATCTCCGTTGTAAAGCTTCTTTTTCTTCGTGTTTATTGTAAGAACAGTTCCTGTTTTTACAGAATATTCTTCCTTTAAAACTGCGTCTCCGTTTTCATCAACAATTGTATTTCTCTCAGCATCTTTTTGCTTTACCCAGTTTTTAAGGTCGATACCAATACCACCAGTTACACCAACCGTGGTTAAGAATATGGGAGAAATTCCATTTGTACCTGCAATTACAGGAGCAATATTGATGAAAGGGATGTATGGACTTGATTTAACACCAGTCCATAAAGCCACATTGTTTACACCAGACATTCTGGAAGAACCAACGCCCATGGTTCCTTTTTCAGCAATCAACATTACCCTCTTATCTGGGTGCTGTGCTTTCAATGCTAAAAGTTCCTTTTGCATTTCTTTATTGTGCTCAAACAAACACTGACCATGCAATTCGCGGTCTGAACGAGAGTGAGCATCACCACCGGGAGAAAGCAAATCTGTAGAGATATCGCCAACACCTGCGATGAAGGTGACCACATCTATTTCTTCTTCCACCTCTGGAATTTGAGTGAAGAATTCAGCCTTGGCATAGCTTTCAATCAAATCTTTGGCAATCCCATTCCCGCTTTTGAACGCTTTTTCTAAACGGTCTGTATCTGCTTCATAAAGGAATACCTGCGTCTTGAGAATCTTAGCAGCTTCTTTTGCTTTAGCAGCGTCATCGCCCAAAGCAAAATCAAGAAGCACTTCAACCGAAGCGCCACCTTTCATGTGAGACAACAACTCAAAAGCAAATTCGGATGTGATTTCTTCAACAACCGACTCACCAAGAATTATCTCCTTCAGGAATTTAGCCTTTACAGCAGCTGCACTCGTAGTTCCTGGAAGCACATTATAAATGAAGAAATTAAGAGACTCTTTTCGGTACGGATTGTTCAAATCCTTAATCTGACCAATAATCGCGCTTAGTAGCTCGTCACCATCAATTGGCTTTGGATGAAGACCTTGCGCTTTTCGTTCTTCAATCTCCTTGAGGTAATCTTCATATAAATTCATGGAAGAAATTTTTCAGTGTTTTATTCAATAACCAACTGGTTTTTATTGATGAACAATTTGGTTTAGAACCCGTTCGTTTTCCGAGCGCGAAGTTAGTCAATTGAACTACTATAGTCAAGGTGGTTTGTTGCTGATTTGAGATGGAAAGTTATTGCATCAAAAAGCTACCTTGCGCAAGCGCGAAAACAAGGAATGGACAGGAAGTATCTGCAACTGCTAATTGAGAATGTAAAAGTGGCTTTTGGCTCTATCCGAAGCCAATGGCTGCGTGCTATTCTCACCATGCTCATCATTGCCATTGGTATTACTGCTTTGGTGGGAATTTTGACTTCGATAGACGGTATTAAGAGTTCGATTACTAGCAATTTCACGAGTATGGGAGCTAACACGTTTACTATTCGTAATCGTGGAACAAACATTAGAATTGGCAGAGGAGGAAAGAAGCCGAAACGTTATACGCGAATCACGTATCGCGAAGCAGAACGCTTTCAAGAAACATTTCAGTTTCCTGCTTTGGTAAGTGTTTCTGCTTATGCATCGTTTGCATCTACATTAAAACATGGTTCTGAGAAAACGCAACCGAACATTAATGTGATGGGTTGTGATGCGAATTATTTTATAACAAGCGGCTATGATTTTGAACTCGGACGGAATTTTTCTGAGACCGAATCTCGCTTTGGAATTCCTGTAATTGTGATTGGCAGCGTTGTGAAAGACGTGCTTTTTGCAAAAAATGTAGATCCAATAGGAAAGATGGTTGCCGTTGGTGCTTCTAAGTATCGTGTTATTGGCGTGCTTGCAGAGAAGGGTTCTACAATGGGGTTTGGCGGAGATAAAACATGTATGATTACGTTAACGAGTGCGCGCCAACAATACCTGAGTCCGAAAACGTCTTTTACCGTGAGTGTTTTGGCGGATAATGTTGCTTCACTGGAAAGCGCAATTAGTGAGGCTACTGGAACATTTCGTGTGGTGCGGGGGGTAAAGGCTGGAGAGGAAAACAACTTTGAGGTTGTGCGAAGCGACAACCTTTCTAAGATGCTTGTCGATAACCTTTATGAAGTGCAGGTTGCAGGGTTTATGATAGGTATTATCACCTTAATGGGAGCTGCTATTGGTTTGATGAATATTATGCTGGTTTCAGTTACCGAACGTACGCGAGAAGTAGGAGTAAGGAAGGCTCTTGGTGCCACAAAATCGTTTATCCGCCTTCAGTTTTTGGTTGAGGCAGTTTCTATTTCGGTTCTGGGTGGATTGTTCGGGATTGTATTTGGAATTATGATTGGAAACGGAGTTTCGAGTTTCATTGGTGGTGGCTTCATTATTCCATGGTTGTGGATTGTCGTTGGTGTAATCGTTTGCTTTATTGTTGGTGTTGTGTCAGGAATTTACCCTGCCATTAAAGCGTCTAACTTAGACCCAATTGAGAGTTTGCGGTTTGAGTAGAGGTTGATAAGTCATTAACCTTTGCCACGAGAATACAATTTTCGTAACCAATGTGATAGGTTTTTAAATCTTCCACAGCCGTAAACAGTCATTTATGTTTAAATGATTCTGCTAGCACTTTCTCAACTTCTTTCGATATTGCGATGGCCTTTATGTTTATCCCTGTTGGTGTCAGATGGCAATCATCCATCCAGCCGTTTGGGTAAGGAATCATTTCTGGAGATAGTTGACAATACGAGATGTTCAGCGAATCGCTGAGTGATTTCAATAAGCCGACATTATTATCGACACCGTCCAAATAAACCTTAGCCAAACCTGGCCATTCTTTGTTGTAAATAAATGGGACGAGCATTACTTCTGAACCATCTAATCGGATTGTGTTAACTAGAGTTTCAATGTTTTTGTAAAAGGCGTTATGCTCCTCATTTTTCATGAAATCATCTTGGTCAAACCAGTTTGCAATGGGCCAATCTTCAACATGCTCATAGAGTTCTTCTGTCAATAAATGACTGTAAAAGACTCGTATTATCAGTAAGCTCATCGACCTTGATAATAGTAACGGTCTGAGATAAAATGGTACGCCTGTTACTTTGGGAAAAGAGTTGCGGTAATGCGAGTAATCTGGCTGATAATGCGAACCTAAATAGTAGGCATATGAGTCATTTCCACCCGTGTGAATAACCACTAAGTCAGGTTTGTAATATCGGTACTTGAACAGATAGTGCGTCAATAATTCTGCAGAAGTAGCTGCTGGCAACCCTGCGTTTACCACTTGTAATGACATTCCTGAATCACGCATCAATGTGGTCCATGGTTTAGAGTCGTTAACAATGCTCTTTACCTGTTCGGGCAACGTGGAGTCCGCATGCTCAATGAAGTATGAGTAGGTTGTGGAGCCTCCCAGAAATAGTATTCTGTATTCCTTCTTTTCTTTTATCAGTGAAATGGCTTTACCACGAAATCCGGATGCATTGTGTCCATCTTCCATTCCTGCTCTATTGTAATCTGGTGTGCATGTATAATTGAGGTAGGGAGTTCCGGTCAGTCTTGGTTGCGCTATCGGGTTCTGATCGTCCTTTAGGAACTTCCGAGCCATCTGTAAGTAATGGTCTTGCCGGAAAATGTTAAAGGCAATGATTTCAGATAAAATTAGAAATAGCGCTAAGACATAAAACTTAAACTTGTGCTTTCTGAAAAAGGCGGCCATTTGAAGTAATTGAGAGTTTACTATACTTTAATTTCTGAAGGGATTCGCAGTGGGGCGGTTGTACCTTTTTCCTTTAAAATCAACTATAGTTTTTTGGTCTGTGGATATACTGTACTAATTTACATTTATTGCAACCAATATTTCTACTCCCGAAATCATGTTGTGGCTTTTCTTTTTAGAGCTCATTTCTTGGAACATTAATTACGCGCGTCTATGCGCAGGAATAATATTTGGTTGTCCGTTAAATGGATTCCCGGTTCTTCCAATTCCTTTTGAACCCATCGATACAGCACGTTTCACGGCATCTTGTCCATAGCGATTCCGCATAGCGTCCATAGCCTGATAGAGTTTGATGATTTCTTCACTGTCTTCAAACAGGTTGATCTGGTAGCCGCCTCCAACTAAGTGACTAAATCGAACTCCGACCAAGCGAATCAAAACTCTGCGATCGTAGAGTTGGTCAAAGAGCTCCTCTACGGTTTCAATAATAGTGTGGTCAGCACTGGTGTAAGGAATTCTGCGCTGCTTGCTGGTGGTCTGAAAATCAGAATAGCGAATCTTGACGCTAATACAAGCCGTTAGTTTGTCGCCATTCCGTAGTTGATAGGCGAGGTTTTCGGCCATGGCCTTGATGATGCTTTTCAGCTTTACCATATCGGTGGTATCGCGTTCAAACGTACGTTCAATAGAAATCGATTTCCGTTCGTGATAGGGGATAACAGGCGTGTTGTCAATAGCATGGGTTTTCTTCCAAATTGATATGCCCGATTTTCCCAGTACGCGCTCCATCAATTCCATTGGCATTTCCTGAACGGTCTTTACTTTTTCTACACCCATACTGCGTAGCATGCGGTA
>DMRV01000269.1 GCA_003456455.1 Flavobacteriales bacterium | reverse complement strand
GACCCATTAGACGGTCCGATAATCGGAGTGGTATTCAAAATGATGTTATCTCCGTTAGGATCAAAATCATTAGGCAATAAATTACCACCAACAGGAACATTTACTTCGGTTAAGGCAGCATCATCTCCAGCAAAAGGTGGGTCGTTACCTGGATCGCTTGGAGGAACAACCGTAATCGTGACAGTTGCTTCATCGCATAACGCTGGTAATCCATTATCGCAAACAGAATAAATAAATGCGTCCGTTCCAGAATAACCTGGGTTTGGCGTGTAGATGTAGTCACCGTTAGGTTGCAACACCACCGTACCATTTGAAGGTCCAACAACAGGTGTTGTGTTTACCGTTATCGGATCTCCATCGGGGTCTCCATCATTCGGAATTACAGAACTAGAAACTGGAACATCTTGGTTGGTTGTTTCTTGATCGTTTTGAGCAATTGGTGGCTGGTTTCCAGGGTTATCTGTGGTAACAACAATTGTAACATCAGCTACATCGCAAAGCACAGGAGTACCATCATCGCATATTGTGTACGTAAACACATCGGTTCCTGTAAAACCAGTGTTTGGCGTATAATCAAATGTGCCATTAGGGTTAATGGTAACACTACCGTTAGTTGGGTTAGAAACTGGCGCGGTGTTCACAATAATGTTGTCTCCATCTGGATCAAAATCATTTACCAAAAGATCTCCACTAACTGGTGTGTTCAGCGGAGTTACAGCACCATCGTTTTCCGCTACTGGTGGTTGATTATCAGGGTCAGCATCTGGAAGTACGTTTATTGTTACTGTGGCAGTATCGCAGAGTGATGGTATACCATCATCGCAAATACTATACGTATACGTGTCCGTTCCAATAAAGCTTGGGTCTGGCGTGTACAAGAAAGAACCATCAGGTTGCATTACTACAGTACCGTTACTTGGGTCTGTTATTGGTGTAGTGTTAAGAATGATGTTGTCTCCATCAGGGTCTTCATCATTAACGAGAACATCGCCTCCTACCGGAACACCTTGAAAAGTCTGAGCGTAATCAGAGTTAGCAATTGGAGGGTCGTTATCGGCAGAAAGAGGAATTACTTCAATAAACACAGTTGCGTCATCACATAATGATGGAATTCCATCATCACAAACGGTGTATACAAATTCATCTTCACCAAGAAAACCTGGGTTAGGTGTGTAGGTAAATGTACCGTTAGCACCAATGACCACGGAACCATTTGAAGGTCCAGAAACAGGAGTGGTGTTGACAATAAGATTATCACCGTTCAAGTCAATATCATTTGTAAGAACGTTACCAGACACAGGGATATCAACCAGTGTATTATGGAAATCGTTGTTAGCAATAGGCGGGCAGTTACTTGCATCAAGAACTACCGTTTGCTCTTCTTTACAACCATTGGCATCTTCTACATTGAATATGTATGTGCCTTCATCTAGGTTCATAACCATTCCAGAATTTGCAATTGGAAGGCTGTTTTCAAACCACGTATACATATAAGGTGTTCTACCGCCTGTTGCACTACCTAATAGTGTACCATCAGAAAAGCCAACGCAAAACGGGTCAGCACCAGAAGCCGTTACAACTATTTCCGGGCTATAGTTGTCAATTAAACCATCACCATCATTGTCAATTCCATCATCGCAGATATCGCCAATTTGAATAATAACCCAAGCGGTATCACACAACCCTTCTGCAGTACAAATTTCGTACTCTAAAGAATCTACTCCGATGTAGTTAGGTATGGCGGTGTACTCTACACATACTCCCTGAACCACAGCTGTTCCACCATTTACTGGCGGAGTAACAATGGATGTAGTTAGGCCAGCTCCAATTGGATCGACATCATTGTCTTGAACACACACAACCAACGGAATTGATGTGTCTGGAATTGTGTCATAATCAGTAATAGCAATCGGGAACGTAACGAAACCGAATAGCCCATCACAATCAGCATCGTACAGAGACGAGAATTGCACGCCATAAAGGTTATCGGTGGTTAACGTGCTGTTAAAAGGCAGTGTTGTTTGGTCAATTACGATTAAGTGATTGGTTGCAATCTCTCCAATTAGCGAGTAATCTCCGTTTGCATCAGTTACATCCGAGTCGATTAGTTGGTCGGTACCTGGTTGGTACGTTCCGTTATTATTAGCATCTTCATAAACAGAAACAGTAATTCCAACAAAACCAAAATCAGTTCCGTTTTCCGAACCGTTTGCATCAACGTCAAGAATAACTCTTCCTAGAATTTCAAATGGAATAAACGGACAACCTGCGCATGTTGGTGGAGGCGTCTCAAACGGCACCTGAACTGTAGTTGACGAACGGTAGGCATACCAGAATGTATTAATGGTATTCACGTTACCGTAATCAAGGTCATCCCAATAATGGCAAGGCGTAACACAACCATCAAGTTCCAATTCTGGCTGACCACCTGGTAGCGTTTCGGAAATCGCCTCATCATCGTAAAAGAACTCAGGGATATATGGCTGAGGCGTAACAGGTCTTATCGAATTAACAGATAGCCCTGTAGTCAAATACTCAACATCATAAACTGGAAGATGATAAAACCCTTGAGAATAACGATAATCAATACTTAGCAAGGTGCTTGGGTTAATCGTAGCCCCTAATCCATCCAGCCCGTCCCAAGGAATATCTCGTTCATAAGGAGACGTTTCTCCAGGAAAGGGTACAATTTCATCCGTAAGGAGAACATCTGCCGTTCCTGCATCAAACTCACCGTTTCCATTTGCATCAATTAGAACTTCCACTCGACCGGCTTCTGTTGCGGCAAATCTGAAAAACCATTCACCATCGGCCGGACAACCATACAGCTTTGGAAAATCAGCATTTACCACAAACTCCCCAAAAGTCCCGTTCGGAAATGCGTTTATATCAGGGTCATTCAGGAAAACACGATACTCTGCAGTAGCTACATTCACATCCTCAACAGACGCTCTGTCTACTTCAAAATCGCCCGTTGCACTAGTTCCCGTACTGTTACACGCAATATTAAACGCTGCAGCTCTAAAACCTGCTTGGCTAAAATCGACATTACTTACAAACCCATCATCCGAATAGATGAATAATTCACCACTAAACGTTCGGTCAAAGTTATCTCCATTTGAAGTTAAACGAGGAGTCATAAACGCCCAGTTATATGAGAAAACCCGACCATCAATTGCGGCAGGTGCTGTCTCCGTAGCAACCGTAATATCGTAGTATGGCACTACAAGGTCAGACCCGCTGTAAGCATCTTGGTCAATACTGAACTCGATGTAATAATCACCCGCAGCCAAACCATCAGGGTTGAAAGTATACGCATTATACCCTCCAGCACCAACTATCTGATTTGGGCCATTAACCGCCTGTTGCCAGTTAGCAATTGTTGCGTTGTTCTCCTCACCATTTAAGTCTCCAGCAGTAGGCCAAACTACATTACCACTTGGATCCTTAATACGAAAGTACCCCGTCCTACTGCTTCCATCTTGTGGCCAGTGTGGCAGAGAATAGAATTCACTAAAACCGAAGTAAACAATCTCAGTTTCAGGGTTTTCAATATGAATAAAAAGCCGCTGATCTACGGTTCCGTTGTATCTCCCGAAGTCGTTATACTCGGAGAAGTTCATCAACAGGTGCGTTCTGTCTGTAGCAGTTGCAGTAGTTTGCTTTGTTCCTTCCGCGCTCGTCCATGTTGGAGCAAGCATTAAAAAACAAAGAAGACCTGTAAGGAAGGTCTGCGTGGCTCTATGAAAGGTCATTGTAATTGGATTGGTTTCAACTTGTCTGCGCATAAGATGTTTCTGCGTGAAAAAATCGATAGGGTCGACAGCATATAAGACACGCGAAAATACTAAGAACTGGCGTGGGTTCATCGACAAACGACAAGTGATAGACGAACCTTAATATTGACAAAACGAAGACACTTTTACCAGCCGATGAACATGTGATTCAAATTTCTACATTTGCAATGCACGCATTGAATATTTAAACTATGAGCAAACGAGTTGTTTTAATTGATGGAGCAAGAACTCCATTCCTCCGTTCTGGAACAGATTACATGGATTTGATGAGCTACCAATTGGGAGCTTTCGCCATCAAAGGTGTTTTAGACAAAACAGGCATTCATCCTGACAATGTGGATCAGGTAGTAATGGGAACTGTAGTCCATAACGTAAAAACCCCAAATGTTGCCAGAGAATCTGCCTTAACCGCTGGGCTGAATATGAGCACTCCATGTCAGACGGTTTCGCAGGCATGTATATCGGCCAACCAAGCTATTTCAAGAGCCGCAGATATGATTCGTCTCGGACAAGCTGATGTAATTATTGCTGGCGGAACGGACAACACTTCCGACTCCCCTATCGGATACAAAAAGAGCATGCGTAAAAAGCTTTTCAATGCTCAGAAACTTAAGACGACTGGCGACATGATTAAGTTCGCCATGACACTGAAAATCAGCGACTTCTTCCCAGACAAACCAGCGGTTGCTGAATTTTTAACTGACCGTCTAATGGGTCAGGATTGTGACATGCTAGCCGCTAAATTCAGCATTAAACGAGAAGACCAAGATGCTTTTGCGTTGCGTTCACACACCTTAGCTCAAAAGGCTCAGGATGATGGTCATCTTGCCAAAGAAATTGTTTCTGTAGAATTAGCTCCAAACTTTAAACCAATTGACAAAGACAACGGAATTCGCGTTGCCCCAATTGAGAAATTGGCTAAGCTAAAACCAGCATTCGTAAAACCACACGGAACCTTAACTGCCGCTAACTCATCTTTCCTTACTGATGGTGGTGCAGCAGTTCTGATTATGAGCGAGGAAAAAGCCAAGGAACTCGGCTTCACCCCAAAGGCATATATCCACGATTACATTTTTACTGGACAAGACATTAGAGAAGAGTTGCTTCTTGGACCTGCTTACGCGATGGGGAAAATCCTAGAACGTAACGGCTTGAAAATGGATGACATGGATGTGATTGAATTCCATGAAGCATTTGCTGGTCAAATTTTAGCAAACATTGCCGCACTAGCGTCAGATGATTTCTGCAAAAACAATATAGGTCTAGAAAAAGCTGTTGGTCAAATTCCAATGGACAAAATGAACCTTTGGGGCGGGTCACTTTCAATTGGTCATCCATTCGGAGCAACCGGTGCAAGAATCATGACTACAACAGCAAATCGATTGATTGCTGAAGGTGGTAAATACGGTCTTTTGGCCGCTTGTGCTGCTGGTGCACATGGTCATGCTAGTATTTTGGAGAGATACCCAAGTTAATTTGCAATTGACAATTGGCGATGTACAATTTGCGATTTATAGCAAGTAGCCAACGTAATGCGTAAAGGAATTACGGCTGACTGAAATAAGATAAACCTAATGAAACGCATTATGACAATCAGTACTACCCAATTGTAAATCGAAAATTGCAAATTGTCTGTCGTAAATAATTTTCATCTATGAACTCACAAGACCTTGAAAATCGCGTCATTGACTTTGCAGTTTTGATTGTCGAAGTGACAGAAAAAATGCCCAGCACCTACGCTGGAAAATATTACTCACAACAACTGCTAAGAAGTGGGTCATCTCCAGCATTGAATTACGGTGAAGTACGTGCCGCAGAATCAAAGCGTGATTTCATCCACAAAATGAATGTGGTACTTAAAGAATTGAGGGAATCAAACAACTGCCTTAAGATTATTAGAAGAACAAAATTGCACGGTCCAGAAGACAAAGTGGTTCAGGCGAGTAATGAATGTCGAGAATTGCTAGCAATATTTATCACTAGTGTGAATACTGCAAAAAAGAACCTAGACAAAAAATGATGGTCTTTGCGAACACTACAATTCTTTTAGACTCAACTCAATTGCAAATTGTATATCGCAAATTGTCCATCGCAAATAAATTACCATGAAAAATAAGTACGTTGAAATAGAAAAACGTGATGGTATCGCCATCATTTGGATGGACGAGCAAGACTCGAAAATCAACAAGATTGGTCCGGATATGATTGACACGTTCAATCCGATGATGGACGAGTTAGAGAATGACAGCGAGGTACGCGCTGCGGTTATGATTAGCCGCAAGAAGGACTTCATTGCTGGAGCTGATATCGAAGCTTTTGCCAACGTGAAGAAAGAAGGTGACTGGCAACCGATTGCCAAGAAAGGTCACGAAATTCTTGACCGAATTCAAAACAGCAAAAAACCAATAGTTGCCGCCATTAATGGTGCATGCATGGGTGCTGGACTGGAGATTGCTTTGGCTTGTTCTGCACGAGTTGCTTCAGACAATCCTAAAACGATTATGGCTCTACCAGAAGTTAAACTTGGTTTGCTTCCGGGTGGTGGTGGAACGCAAAGACTTCCACGTTTAGTTGGAATTCAGAAAGCGTTGGACATGATGCTTACTGGCAAAAACGTGTTCGCTTATCCTGCCAAGAAAATGGGATTGGTTGACCGAATTGCCACTAAAGAAGCCTTGCTAGATGCGGCTATCGTTCTAGCCAATCAAATTGCAAAAGCACCATTGAAGCGTGAAGACAAGCGCTCGGGGATGGAGAAGTTCTTGGAAGGAAATCCGATTACTCGGAACATCATTTTCAAGAAGGCAAAAGAGATGGTTGACCGTCAAACGAACGGCAACTATCCTGCGCCATACGAGATTATGGAATGCGTTAAAGTTGGAATGAGTTCTGGCCTAAAAAAGGGTTATGCTGAAGAAGTAAAACGATTTGAAAAACTCATTCTTACACCAGAAAGCTTCCAACTGCGTGGTATCTTCTTCGCAATGACAGAAAAGAAGAAAAACCCACAAGCAGAATTAGCCAGAAAAACCGACACCATAGCGATGGTTGGCGCTGGTTTTATGGGCGCTGGAATTGCGCAGGTTTCTGCCGCCAAGGATGTGCGTGTTTTATTAAAAGACATCAAGCAAGAAACTCTTACTCAAGCGCGTCAAACGGTTTGGAAAGACATAGGTAAAAAGGTGAAGCGCAAAGCGATGCCACAACTGGATGCCGACCGTTTAATGAACCGAATTACCGGCCAATTGGATTACAATAACTTCGAAAAAGTTGATGTACTCATTGAGGCTGTTTTCGAAGACATGAAGGTCAAGCACATGGTAATGAAAGAATGCGAGGAGCATTTGAGCAAGGATGCCATTTTCGCTTCCAACACTTCGGCTCTACCGATTACCGAAATCGCTAAAGCGAGCAAGCGTCCAGAGCAGGTTATCGGAATGCACTACTTCTCCCCTGTTCCGAAAATGCCTTTGCTCGAAATTGTAGTAACAGACCAAACTGCTGATTGGGTAACATCTACCTGTTACGATTTAGGCGTGCGTCAAGGAAAGACGGTAATTGTTGTAAAAGACGGTCCTGGTTTCTATACCACAAGAATTCTTGCGCCACTTATGGGCGAAGCTTTGAACATGTTAGATGAAGGTGCGGATGCACTGCAGATTGACAAAGCATTGAAGAAATTCGGTTTCCCAGTTGGACCAATTACACTAATGGATGAGGTTGGAATTGATGTAGGATATCACATCATGACTGGAGATTTGATTCAACATTTTATCGCAACCAGAAAAGGAGTTAAAACTTCGGACGGAATTACGAAAATGTATGAAGCCAAATACTACGGACGTAAGAACAAAAAAGGCTTCTACAAGTATGACGAGAACGGCAAAAATATGCGAGAACTCGATGACAACGTTTACAGTTTCTTCGGTGGAAATAACCGCAAGAAGTTCGATGACAAAGAGATTTATGAGCGTATTGGCATGAGCATGGTTAGCGAGGCTGCGCTTTGCTTACAAGAAGGAATTATAGCTAATCCGCTGGATGGTGATGTTGGAGCTGTTTTCGGTCTTGGATTCCCTCCTTTTAGAGGTGGACCATTCCGCTACATGGATACACTGGGCCTTCAAGCAACCGTAGACAAATTCAATGAATTAGCCAAGAATCATGGAGATAGATTCTTACCGCCACAAATCTTGTTGGACAAAGCAAAAGCTGGAGAGACATTCTACAGCTAAATAGTCATACAAATTAACATGAAAGCCGTCTCGTGAACTACGAGGCGGCTTTTTTCGTTTAAATAGCAATCTGGATTTACGTTTGTCGTGCTCCAACCACCGTAACTCCATATAATTCCGATATTCAACTAATTGAATTTCAGTTCGCCAGTTCAAAATGCCTAATCACTTTATCCGTGTAATCTTCATAATTGGAATGTGTTTCTACTACATTCCAAACCTATTTGCGGGGCAAATAGAGTTTGTGGAGAACAAAGGACAATGGCATGCCAACGCCACATTTAAAGCGGGCCTTAGCACAGGTGCTGTGTTTATAG
>DMRV01000240.1 GCA_003456455.1 Flavobacteriales bacterium | reverse complement strand
CCGATGCTGAACAGCTTGATGCGGAATTTGCAAATACAGACATCCTGAAAGAGTCTATTGAGGAGATTATACCGCAATTAGATGCTTCTAGGGCAAAAATTCAATCCGCAAAAACTTCTGAAGATCTCAAACAAGTGCTTCGTTCAACCAACCTTGAACTCACAAGTACGAGCGACAAGATTTCTGAAGAAAAGAGCCGTATTTCTAGTGCATCTCAGCAAATACTAGCCGAGTTGACAAACAAGGTTGATGAGGAAAAACAAGCATCCGAACCTCCGAATAATGAAACTAATTTAGAAGAGGTAACTGCTTCCAAAACTGATACAAATCCTACTGCATCAGCCGAATTGAAAGAATCACCATCTAGCAATTCAGACAAAGCCGAGTTAAGCTATGAGCAAAGGTTAGAAGCCATCAGCGCAGCACGTACAGAAATTTCTGAACTTCAAAATCGCGTTACAACCCAGCAACAAGAAGTAATCAATGTTGGAAAGAGCATAAGCAATGAGAATAAGCTCAAAAAATCAGGCATTGAAGCGGTTGAAAACCTAGTGGCTGAACAAATCTCTACAAATAGAGAAATTGCAGCGTTAAACGTTGATCTTGCTAAACTGCAAGACAACAATGCAAGACCAGAAAAAAGCAATCCGTATCAATCAGAAATTGAGAACAAAATTTCGGAGTTACCGAAACTGAAATCAAAGGAAGATGCCATTGTCCTACTTGATGCATTAAACGCTGATTTAACAAACTCTCAATCTTTCCTTACAGAAAAGAGAACGTCTGTGAAAAATCAGCAAACAAAGCTTAATCAGCTTGGAGTTGTTAAGACGAAAGTTCGGTTAATGGAGAAAATGAGCACCAAAAACGGTATGGCTTCTTCTCTATCCGAAGCTGACTTAGAAAAAAGAGCTAGCGCATTAACAGCTGAGCTAGAAGCACTTAAATCTGACAGCTCGCTTGTATCACTTATTGGTAGTAATGAAATTTCCTCTCTACTGGGGCGTGTAGATGAGGTTAAATCGACAATTACCTCTGATGCAGTTGATATGGAGCAAGCTAATTCATCTGCCAAAGAACAAGTCGCTGAGGAAGTAAAGAATGGACAAACTGCAGATATAAAGAAGCCGAAATCAGAGAACAAACCACCTACTGTTGAAGAAATTGAGAATGCCCCTCCAAAGGAAACTGGTGGTTTTATGTGGGCAGATGTGAATGGCAACGGTTGGATTTCTCCAGATGAGGTTTTGTACTTTATAGACTTGCTTTTTGAAGGAGAAGCTGTCCGAACTGTTGAAGACATTCAAAACCTTATTGACTATTATTTTGACCAAGAATGATCTTTGGTTATTTTTAGCAGCATTCGTGCTTATAAGCCCATGAATAAAATCTTAATTGTCATTCTGGTTGCAACCTCATCCGTACTTGATTGTATGGCTCAGAAAAACGACCTCTACTATGTTGATAACCGCGGCAGAGACGCCCTTCTTGCTCCTCGAATTGGAATTGGTGCAGGAGTATTTACCTTCTTTGGTGATGTAAACGACAACAACTACCAGCATGTATTCACCAGTACTTATGGCGTTGAGTTATTAGCAAGTGCCAATCTTTCTCGCTATTTCGATTTAGACCTAACGGCTATTTATGGCAACATTACCGTTAACGAACGTGGTAATGGGTCTCGTAATCTCAACTTTAAATCGGAAATGTTTATCGGAGGTGTTGGCATTAGCTACAACTTCAACCACCTCTACAAACGTCCTGGTATTATTCAGCCATTTGTTGGATTTGGCGTAGCGTTTTTAAACTTCGACAACAAGACGGATAAATACGATGCCGAAGGCAACGAGTACTATTATTGGTCTCAGGGCGAAATAATGAGTTTACCCGAGAATGACCCGAATAGCGAACAAGCTGTACAGCTTCAGCGTGATTACGTTTATGAAACAGATTTGCGTGACGAAAACCTTGATGATTTAGGTAAGTATGACCAATTCTCCTTCTCGCTACCTGTAAGTGCTGGTCTCGACTTTAAAATGGGAAGACGCGTAAGTGCTAAGCTCAGTACTAGTTTCTACTACACGTTTACTGACTTGATTGATAACGTTTCGGATGAAGGCGAAGGAAACCGTCAGGGAAATTCTCGTAACGACATGTTTCTATTTACATCAGCTTCAATCAGTTACAGTATTGGAGTTAAAAGAGACTACACCAAAAGTGCGAAAACCAATTACTATGAAGACGTTGATTTTTACGCTATGCTGTTAGCCGATTCTGATGAAGACGGGGTAAACGATTTTGACGATCGCTGTGCCAAGACTCCTGAAGGCGTACAAGTGGATGAATTTGGATGTGCTCTAGATTCTGACCAAGATGTTATTCAGGATTACCGAGATGATGAAGATAGTACGGCTTTAAATAACGTAGTTAATCTGCGTGGTGTAACACTAACAGATGAAATGATGCTAGAAGCATACAAAGATTCTGTTGCTACGGAAAGAGCTAGGATGCACAAAATTTACCCAAGTGGTATACTTTCAAAAAGAGCTGAACTTACCACTCAAGACTCTACCAAACTTGCGATTATGATGATGGATATCCAGAACGACATAGAAGCTGAAAGCGAATTCTCGCAGCTGTTTGAAGAGATTAGCAAGGACGTTTACAGCCAAACTCCAGAACAGGCCGGTTCAGTGGAAAACGTATTTGAAAGCGTTGATCGTATCTACAAAAAGATGGTAGATGAGAAAGCCCTCGCTCCTACCCGTCCGCTCACCATTACGAAGCAAGAAAACAATTCTACTACAATTCCACCTGAGTTTGTAGATGCAGATTACAACACCGATGGTTTAATTACTGCTGCCGAGGTTATGCGCGTGATTGAGGAAGTTTTAGAAGGTACTTCGTCACTCAACATATCGCAACTGTACAACTTAATAGACTTCTATAATGAATACATGGAAGGAGCCGAAGTAATTAATTTTGGCGGAACCATGGCTGTCTATGTTGATGGGACACTGAACATCCTAGATAATTACAAGTCCGATGGATTAACGGATACGGAGCGTTTCTTAGCCAATAAATACAAGGAGGTTGATTTCAATGGTGATGGCAAACTAACCTCAGATGAAGTCAATCGAATGATTACTCTATTTAAGGAAGGTAAATCTAGCTACACGCAAGAAGGTATTTTAGACCTAATTGATTTGTTCTTCGATGAATAAAAGCAACTGTCACCTTTGCACCCCCAAACACAACCAACTATGAGGTATTCATTACTACTCTTATTAGGGAGTTTCTTTTTTATTTCAGCCTACGCTCAAGACAATTCAGTAGAAAAGAATGATGCTGTTAAGCCGGAAAAGACCGAGAAAAAGGAAAAGCCTGCTAAAAAAGATAAGAAAGCTGAGGACGAGACAGTTACTGCTCCTAAGCTAAAAGAGGATAAAAAAATAGAGTCAAAAAGTAAGCCGCCTAAGGAAAAAGTTCCTTACCGATTTATGGCAAATGTACATGGTGGAATAGGGCTGATTAACTACTTCGGAGATATTCGCGACAATACAGGAACGACAGTTCACCGAATTGGCAGCCACCCAGGTTACAACTTTGGTATTGGAGCCAACGTTACCAACTACCTTGAGGTAAACATTAATGCCATGCTTGGAAAAATGACATGGAATCAGAACATGAAAGATCATGTTACTCCTCTCAATTTTGAAGCTAAACTCTTTACTGTTGGCGCGAACTTGGTATATAATTTCAAGAACCTAATACGCAACCCTGTAGGTATTACACCATTCGTTTCTGTTGGTGTAAGCTATTCTGATTATAACGTCTTCTCTGACCTTCAAACAACCGTTGATGGCGTTGCATACGATTACAACTATTGGACAGATGATAATCTAATACATAGCACACCGGAAGGAACACCAATTACTGAAGGTGGAGATCAGATTCTTTCTAGAGACTTCGAATATGAAACACGCTTATCAGAATTCCCAATTACAGCAGTAACTATTCCGGTTGGTGCTGGTTTCGATTTCAACGCATCAAGGAAATTTGCTATTAGACTAGGCGCCTACTACTACTTTACGAGCAGCGACCAAATTGATAACGTGAGCGGAGGTGATAATGGATTTTTCTCAAATGATGGATTCATTTACACTTCTATGTCAGTTTTCTTCCGTTTTGACCCATTTAAAAAGAAAGCGCCAAAATTGGATGTTGCTGGATCTGAATATGGCGACCTAGGCTTAATTGTAGATGAAGATAGCGATGGTGATGGTGTATCTGACCTTGCGGACCGTTGTGCCGGAACGCCTAAAGGCTTGGTTGTGGACGAAAATGGTTGCCCTGCAGATGATGACAGAGATGGCATTCCAAATTACCGAGATAAAGAATTGAAAACGCCTGCTGG
>DMRV01000205.1 GCA_003456455.1 Flavobacteriales bacterium | reverse complement strand
TTGCAGGTTCCTACCATTGCGCTTGAACAACGAATTAAAGAAGAGCTTGAAGGAAATCCGGCTTTAGAAGAGGGAGATGAGTCTGATGAATTAGAAGATGAATTTGCGGAACTCGATAATCGAGATGATGAAGAGGATTATGATGATAATTCTGATGATGAATTCTCAATTGAGGATTACCTCGATGACGATGATATTCCGGATTATAAACTTTACGCCAATAACACTAGTGCAGATGACGAGGAGAAGGATGTTCCGCTAAGTGGCGGAATGAGTTTTCGCGATTTGCTGTATGAGCAGTTGGGAATGCGTGTTCTTAGCGAATTGCAAAGAACCATTGCAGAAACGATTATTGGTAATCTAGATGATGACGGTTACTTACGGAGAGAGATTTTTGCCATTGTTGATGATTTAGCATTCACTCAAAACATCCAAACAAACGAGGATGAGGTAGAAGATTTGCTAGATATAATTCAAGGTTTTGAACCTGCTGGCGTTGGCGCAAGAAATTTGCAGGAGTGTCTGCTTATTCAGCTTAAAACCAAAGACGAAACGGAAACGGTTGAATTGGCGGAAAAACTCATCACTAAAATGATGGACGAGTTTTCGAAGAAGCATTACTCTAAAATTTGCCAGCGGTTAGATATTGATGAAGAAAAGCTGAAGGAAGTATTGGATGAGATTCTTAAACTCAATCCTCGGCCAGGAAACTCCCTTTCGGATAGCTCCAAAGTTGTGCAGAATATTGTTGCCGATTTCATGATTACCAACGAAGATGGCAAACTTGAATTAACGCTCAACGGGCGCAATGCACCAGAACTAAAAGTTAGCAACCAATACAAGCAAATGCTGCGTTCTTATTCTGAAGCTAAGGGCAAAGCCAATAAGGAACAGAAAGATGCGGTTCAATTTGTAAAGCAAAAGCTAGACGGAGCTAGGTGGTTTATAGATGCCATTAAGCAGCGCCAGATGACTTTATTCGGAACGATGGACGCCATCATGGAATATCAAAAAGAGTATTTCCTAACGGGAGATGAAACGAAGTTGAAACCGATGATTCTGAAAGATATTTCAGATATCGTTCTACTTGATATTTCTACCATTTCGCGCGTTGCAAATAGCAAGTATGTGCAAACGCAGTTCGGAACATTCTTGTTGAAATCGTTCTTCTCAGAATCTCTCACAACAGAAAGTGGGGAAGAAGTAAGTAGCCGCGAGGTTAAGAAAATCCTCAGCGATGCAATTGAAGCGGAAGAAAAACGCCATCCGTTGGCAGATGAAAAATTAGCTCAGTTACTCAAGGAAAAAGGATACACTATTGCCCGAAGAACGGTTGCTAAATATCGAGAGCAACTAGGAATTCCAGTAGCGCGACTTCGTAAAGAATTGTGATTGATGAGAAGGAGTTGATTTTTCTCACCTTTGCCGCTCATTAAATCAAGTGCGTTTTGTTTCTACCTGGTCAATATCAAACACTTACAATTCACAGATTTACTAGCGTTGGTGCCTATTTAGGCGAACCCGATGCAGGTTATGATGATGTGATTCTTCTCCCGAATAAATACTTGAAACCAGGAATGCATGAAGGCGATGAGATTACCGTTTTCTTGTATCTCGATACGGAAGAGCGCCCCGTAGCAACCACTCAAACTCCGCTAATCTCACTTGGAAAATTTGCGTGGTTAGAAGTACATGCGGTAAACCGCATTGGCGCATTCCTCGATTGGGGATTGGAGAAGCACCTCTTTGTTCCGTATGCCGAAATGGTGGAGCAGATGGAGGTGGGTGAAAAATATCTAGTAGGTGTTTACCTTGATTGTCAAAGCGAACGATTGGTGGCAACACCTCGGATAACCAAGTTGCTTGATCAGACAAATATTGAAGTTAGAGTAGGCGAGGAGGTTGAACTGGTGATTTACAACGAAACTGAACTTGGCTTTCAGGTCATGATAAACCAAAAACACGGTGGATTGGTTTATCATAATGAAGTGTTCAGACCGATTGAAGTTGGCGACTTGACTAAGGGCTACATCAAGCAAATACGTGAAGATGGAAAAATTGATGTGAGCCTCGAACCGCTAGGAGTTGCTAGTATTGAACCGAATTCACGAAAAGTGCTTGATGCAATCAATAGAAATCAAGGTGTTTTAAAGCTTTCTGATAAAAGCTCGCCAGAAGATATTGAGCGTGAATTACACATGAGTAAAAAGCTCTTCAAAAAAGCCATTGGTGGACTTTATAAGAAGAAACTGATTGTGATTGACAAGAACGAAATTCGAGCAACGGTTCAGAATTTTGAACCTGAAGGGCCGAAACACCTTAGAAACAAGGACGATGAAAAAAGCGCTTAAATATTTATTGATTGGTTTGGTTGGTCTTGTTTGCGGGGTAACTGCGACTTCTTGGCAAGACGATATTCCCGTAGAGGAGATCATTGATAAGTACGCTTACGACAATTCTCAATTCTTGGAATTGGACGGAATGAATGTGCATTATCGCGTTAATGGAGATACAGGCGAAACGATAGTACTGCTACATGGTACGGCCGCTTCGCTTCATACTTGGGAAGGATGGACTGAAGAACTATCTCCATACTACCGCGTGGTTAGTTTTGATATGCCTGGATTTGGAATTACGGGTCCGGAACCAAATAATGTCTATACCAGAGAACGTTATTTGAAATTCATCGATGACATGTTGGTTAAACTTGAAATCGATTCATGTTATATGGCCGGCAATTCTTTTGGTGGATATTTGACTTGGAGCTATGCCGCCAAACATCCAGAGAAGGTGAAAAAGATTGCCATACTCGATGCCAGCGGTTATCCTCGAGGCGATCAGCCAACACCTATCAGCTTTAAGTTGCAGAAGATGGAATGGTTGAAACCGGTATTAACCAACATCACCCCGAAGTCACTTGTTAGAAAAGGAGTGGAAGTGGTTTATTTTGATGATTCTAAGATTACAGAAGAGCTTGTTCAACTATACATGGATTTACTGCTTCGTGAGGGAAATCGAGGTGGTTTGATGGGAAAGACCATGCAAATCAAGTATGATTATGTAGAAGAGATTAAACAGGTTCAATGCCCAACGCTTATTATATGGGGAGATACTGACATGTTGGTTAATGTTGATGCAGCTCCAAAATTTCATGCAGATATTCCAAATTCAGAATTGCTGATTTACGAGAATATGGGACACGTTCCGATGGAGGAAATCCCAGAGAAATCAGCTGCTGATTTCATGACATTCCTACAGAAGTAACCTAACGTTTGATGATGAGAAAATCGTTCTCGTCATAGACAATTTCAGCTGCCGAGTTCCGTAATTCCTGAATTTTTAACGGGAAATCTAAACTATCAACAGGGTAAGGGTCGCGGCCATTTGTTAGCAATGCCACATATTCTGCATCGTTCAAAACAGGAAAGAGATAGATTTTTTCGCGGTTCGCAATATGCGGAACGATCACATTGCTTGCTGATACGATTGCATCAGAAGGAATCAATTCTAATGCGTTGTAAATAGCTTCAGAATTCAATCCAGATTGGTAGTGTTCTGATTGGTAAAATCCGGTGTTTGGTCTGGTTGGGTGCCAGTTAAAAGCGGTGGCTAATCCAATGAATCCAACAAGAATTGGAACCTTCAGGTTAGGGAATTGAAAGCCTTTCATCCATTCTGTCATCGCTAAAGCAATAATTGGAGCAAATTCTATGGAATACTGTGAGTAAACGCCCCAATGCGATGGGCTTGATGAAAGCAATTTCTGTGCGTAAATGGGCGCCAGCATTAGTAAGTAATACGGACGGTAAATGAGTGCAATTCCGCCAGAAACCAAAACCATAAAATGCAACTGCGATTTGAGTTTGAAGGTGAGTTCATCTTCCTGCAAACTTTCAAACATGAGATAAAAAATGTGTCGAGGTTTGGTGAGAATGGTTTTGACTACTCCTCCCGAACCATCGCCCAAATGGCTGTAGTTGCCTAAGTGGTCAGATAATCCCAACGGATTAAGTGCAGGCATAATTACCGTTTGAACAACTAGGAAATAAACGAGTGCGATTCCCAGTAGTGAACCGGTCATTAACCAGTTCGTTTCCATCGGCTTGATAAACAGGTTTCGGATTCCCAAACCAACGATTATGGCAGCCATCCAGACGGCCATGTTCTCTTTGCAAAGCAGAACTAACGCAAACATTAATGCTGCCTTTTTCCAATCTTCACGTTCAAAGAATAAGATGAACCACGGAACCAGCATGGCAGCAATGACATTAGCGTGCCAGTCGTAAGCTAGAGCAGAGTAGATGCCCCACATACTGAAGAAAAGCATCATTATTAGCCCTGGCTGAATTCCGTTTAGCCTTTCTTTCGCGAAGTAAAAAACTCCCCAACCACCAAATAACAGGGAGGTGATTTGGACGACAAGAAGAGTGTAGGTTCCGAATATGTAATGCAGTGGAGAAAAGAGCGCAACAATAGGGGAGAAGTGGTTGCCCAAATGGTTGAAAGGTTGTCCCTCTAAACCCAGGGTGAAAATGTGCCAATCGAGGTGGGCATATCTATAAATTCCATGGGTATATATGCCCAAATCCAAACCATACGTTCGGAAATTGTAGTGGTTAACAAGCGAAATGAGGCAGAAAACGCTTCCGTACACAAGCGTTATCAACCAAGCTAGTCGCTGGTTTTTGAAATGAGCTAACATTATNNACAAATGTAGGTGCGTAAAGATTTGCGCCCTTACTTAAAGTGCAGCAGCTAGCCGACTACCTTGATCAATGGCACGTTTCGCATCCAATTCTGAAGCTAAATCGGCACCACCAATTAGGTGTACGTTTATTCCTTTCGCTTTTAGTGGCTCATACATCTTATTGTTGCTCAACTGACCAGCACAAATAATAACGTTATCCACTTCAAGCAATTCAGGCTTTCCGCCAACAGTTACGTGTAAGCCCTTGTCGTCAATCTTGTCGTATTGAACATTATTAATCATTTGAACATTCTTGTTCTTCAACGCCAAACGATGAATCCAACCTGTGGTTTTTCCAAGACCTGCACCTACTTTAGTTTCCTTACGCTGTAGCAAGAAAACCTCTCTTGGAGATGGCTCTGGCTTTGGCTGAATGCCTTCAATACCTGCTCGAACTTCGTTTTCTGGGTCAATTCCCCATTCAGCTAGAAATGCAGCTAAATTCAATGAAGTTGACTCTCCGGCATGCGTCAAGTATTCAGCAACGTCAAATCCAATTCCGCCAGCACCAATAATCGCTACACGTTTTCCAACTTCCTTCTTATCGCGAAGAACATCCAAATAGCTCAATACCATTGGGTGTTCAATTCCCTCAATTTTAGGTAGACGAGGCGTAATTCCTGTTCCCAGAAGAACTTCGTCATAACCTGATAAAGCTGCTTCGTCCGCCCACGTATTCAGTTTTAAATCGACTCCGTGTTTTTTGATTTTGGTACCGAAGTAACGGATGGTCTCATAAAACTCTTCCTTACCTGGAATTTGCTTGGCGATATTGAATTGCCCGCCAATTTCCTTGTCAGCTTCGAACAGCGTGACGGCATGCCCACGCTCTGCAGCAACTGTGGCAGCAGCCAATCCTGCTGGGCCAGCTCCAACAACAGCAATTTTCTTCTTAGATGGAGTGGTAGTATAGTTCAATTCGGTTTCGTGACAAGCTCGAGGGTTTACTAAACAACTCACAATTTTGCGCTGAAACACATGGTCTAAGCAGGCTTGATTACAGCCGATACAGGTGTTGATTTCATCTTCGCGGCCTTCTTCGGCTTTCTTCACTAAATGTGAATCTGCTAGGAAGGGACGCGCCATGGAAACCATATCTGCATCTCCTCTTGAGATGATGTCTTCTGCTACTTTTGGGTCGTTAATTCTGTTTGTGGTAATCAAAGGAATAGAAACTTCACCTTTCATTTTTCGAGTAACCCATGTAAAGGCCGCTCTCGGTACCATTGTTCCAATAGTTGGGATACGCGCTTCGTGCCAACCAATTCCCGTATTTATAATGGTAGCGCCTGCTTTTTCAACTTCTTTGGCTAACTGAACAACCTCGGGCCATGTGCTTCCACCTTCTACCAAATCTAGCATGGAAAGACGGAAAATGATTATGAATTTTTCGCCAACCGCTGCACGCGTTCTTCGGATAATGTCTAACGCAAAACGAATTCGGTTCTCGTAACTACCTCCCCATTCATCTGTTCGTTTGTTTGTCTTTTTTACAATGAACTGGTTAATCAAGTAACCTTCTGAACCCATGATTTCAACACCATCATAATTGGCGTATTGAGCAAGTTTGGCACAACGAACGAAGTGTTTGATGGTGCGCTCAATTCCTGCTTTTCCCAACTTCCAAGGTTTGAAAGGAGAAATTGGCGATTTCAAAGCTGAAGGTGCAACAGCGATTGGGCTGTAGCTATATCTACCTGTGTGAAGAATTTGCAAGCAGATCTTTCCATCGTGTTTGTGTACCGCTTCGGTAATAACTTTATGCTTTTCTGCTGTACGTTTATTTGAAAGCGTACTCGCAAATGGACTGGTCCATCCATGACGGTCAGGTGCAATCCCTCCCGTGACGATAAGACCGCAACCACCTTCGGCACGTTCTCCAAAATAGGCTGCCATTCGGGCGTAGCCACCTTTTTCCTCTTCCAAACCGGTGTGCATGGAGCCCATTAAGGTTCGGTTACGAAGTTTGGTGAAACCTAAATCTAGTGGCTCGAACAGGTGTGGATACTTTGGATGGCTCATGATGTTTTTTAATAAAGCAATGCGTGCATTGAAAATTGATTGTGCTAAGTTCAGAAATTATCTTGGAATGCCTACAAGTGCCGTGCGTTAGGGATGGAAGCGACATCCTTTTTTGTACCGAGATTTTTCGATTAGCGCTGGGTTTGCCGAAAAACATAAAGTGAACAACCCGACCGATACGTACCTAATTAGGAGCAAATGCAATTGAGATGGCATGGCGGTAACGCCCCGAAAACATAACGGAAGTTGAGATATCTTTGGCTTCTATGCAGGAAGAAGTTTTTGAGCGGTGGACATTAGAGAATGGGATTAGGTGTATTCATCGTGAGGTGAATTCGCCCGTAGCGCATTTGGGCTTTTTCGTGAATATGGGGTCGCGAGATGAGTTACCAGATGAGCACGGATTGGCGCATTTTATTGAGCATGTCATCTTCAAAGGGACCGAAAAACGAAAAGCGTATCACGTGTTAAGTCGCATGGAGGATATTGGCGGGGAGTTGAACGCGTATACGAGCAAGGAGGAGACCGTAGTGCATGCTACTTTTTTGAAGGAACACTACCAACGCGCTATTGAGCTTTTCAACGATATCGTTTTTCATTCAACCTTTCCCGTTAAGGAATTGGAGAAGGAGAAATCGGTGATTGTGGATGAGATTAACTCGTATTTAGATACTCCTTCAGATATGATTTTTGATGAGTTTGATGAGTTGGTTTTTGCAAACGACCCGTTGGGAAGAGGTACACTAGGAACACCTGAAAGCGTTTATGGCTTTGATACTACTGCGGTTCGAAAGTTTCTGAAACGTGGTTACCGCACGGATGAAATGGTGATTGCTTCTGTAGGAAACATAGATTTGAAGAAGTTGAAAGCAATGATTGACCGCTATTTTGCTAAAGAGATAGGGACGACTGAAGCGGCTTCGGAACGTGTTTCATATAGCGGTTATAAACCTGTTAGGTCTGATTTGAAGAAATCTAACTACCAGACGCATTTGATGATGGGAAATGTGGCTTATTCCTCAGAGCATGATGACCGTATTGGACTTTACTTGCTGAGTAACATTTTGGGTGGGCCAGGCATGAATGCCCGTTTGCACATGAGTTTACGCGAACGTCATGGGTATACGTATAATGTAGAGACAAATTATTCTAGCTATTCTGATACTGGTTTGTTCTCCATTTACTTGGGCATGGACGAAAAGTACTTGAAGAAATGTATTGATTTAGCACATAAAGAGCTGCGTTTGCTTCGCGAAAAAGGCTTGGGAACGTTGCAGTTACACAAGGCGAAACAACAATTATTGGGGCAGTTTGCTATCGGACAAGAGAATAATCAGAGTCAAATGCTTGGCATTGGTAAAAGTATTTTGGCTTTTGATGAGGTCAGAACCTGGAAAGAAATTGCTGAGAAAATAGAAGGATTGACGGCTTCTCGCTTACTTCATATTGCCAACGAAGTGTTGGACGAAAAACAGTTTTCATACCTTATATATAGGAGTAAGTAATTACGGTTAATCCTTATGACCAAAATCTTCCATGACATAGAAAGCCAAATTCGTTATCAGCGAAAGGATAATCTCATTAATCATTTAAGGATATGTCTATTAATGGAACGAGACTTTGCTGGTGCAATCAAAGAAAATAAATTTGTGATTTGGAGGTATTCTAATTGGAGTGGGGTGTTTTATCCTGTAGTTCACGGGGTTGTATCGATGGATAATGGACAGGTGAAATGTAAGCTTCATGCTAAACTGAATGCTGCTGCAAAGATGATTGCATCAATAATCTTTACTACGTGGCTATACGGTATCGTTTTAGGTGCAAAAGATTGGAGTGTAAATACGCCCGAAGCTGTTGCCACATTATTACTATTAATCTCGGGTTTGGTGTTAATTCCAGTTTTGCTTTTTAGAATGATAGTGCGTTCTCAGAAAAGAGCAGCAACTACAGAAACAATGAAATTGATAAAGTCTAGTTCTCTAAATGAACAATCTTAAATGAAGTGTGAAAATTATTGGTAATCAGTCTTAAAGTGTAAACCTGTTTGCTCAATCCAAACGCTCTCAGATTAATCTGCTTTTCATTACTTCCCCTGGCAACCAACCTTCCTGTTGCGTCAAACAACTGCCATTTCAAATCATTGATTTGGGGAAGGTTTACAATTCCGGTGGTTGGGTTTGGGTAAATAGATTGCTTCAAGAACTCTTCAATTCCTACTGTAATCGGTAAATACTGTTGTCCGTCCGAAGTATCAGCTTCTTCCAACCCCGCACCATTTACAGCTTTGACGGTGGTGAAATACCATTCATTAGGTACCAAGGAGTAGGGGATATTTATTGAAGTGTTCAATCCTTCATTACTGAAGGGATAAATGTCAATACCACCAGGAACATTACCAATGGCCGCCTCATAATGGTCAATTCCTGAATTGGGGTCTGTCGCCATTAGCCAATTAGCGAATAGCTGCGTTCCATCATTCGTTTCGTCAATATCAGTTCCTTGTCCATCGTCTACACCAGATAGAATAGGAGGAGACCAGTCAATATTGACCAAAGCAGAATCTTCGTTAGAACAGTTTCCAGCACCATCAAAAATATACGTCCGTATTTCGCAAGCTGGCGTATTCGGGTTGGGGTTTTGATATCGAACCGGGTCGCTTGCTGTTCCTACGTTAATGTACTGCGCACCAATTCGACTTTTATATACGCGGAGGTCATCATACTCGGCTGCACAATTTCCGGTTCTTAAGGAAATGCTATTACCAGTTGTAATCGGATTTGGGTCTGTCCAAGAACTCACCATTTCACCAGCTACATACAATCGTATTTCTCCAGTGAAGTGATTGCAAACCACTTTTACATCATACCAGACGTTCGGATCTATTGTGAAGTCATCATCTGTTTCTAAAGACCAAACATCATTTGTTACCTTATATATCTGAACCTTGTCGTTGTCGGCTCTCAAATAAATAAAATAGGAGTCACCTCGATTTTCAAGTGAAGCATCTGAACACATAAAGTGTATTCCGGCTCTTCGATTCGTTCCAGAACCATTCAGCCTTATTCTATATGAGTATAAATAGTTGTTGAATTGTTCTTGCGTAAGAGGAATATGAAGGTTAGTGTTAGCGTTTACTTCGTCTGATTGAATGGCGGTTCCTCCATTTATATTCCAAGTGCCAACTTCAGAAACCCATTCTGGTAGTCCAGGATTGAAATCATCATAAAAGAATCCTAGGTTCGTATTTCCGCTCCATCGTGTTCCGTCAAAATCTAGAACCGATGAAAAACGTTCTTCATCCACGACACCACTCCCACCTTGATTGTCATTCTCGGAATAGAAAGCGTAGAAGTTTTCTGTTTCCCAATTGTTCGTGTTAATCTCAACGGTCGGAGGCGCAGTGTCTTCTCCTTGCGAATTCCAAGTGGCTTCCCAACCCGGTTCGGCTGTAGCGCAATCGCTTCTGAATTCAAAAAGTAAATGTCCGTTGTTTGAGGTGACTGTTCCCGGGTTATTGGTTCCCGTGTAGTATCCAATTAATGGCGAAAACACGTCTGTTCCATCATATACATATAAGTAGTCCCAATTTTCTTCCAAATCAAAGGATTGAAACGTGACAGAAATGGAACTCGCCCCGGTTGGAGCGATTAACGTAAGAGACCGCTCATTACTATAGTATACACCAATCTGTCCGCCACTATCGTAGAAATTACCAGTTGGTGATGCGAGAGTTGTGGTTGGCGTATTCGGATTAACCAGTTTATAGAAGTAGTCCCAATCCCAATACTGACCAGGATCGGTGTGCGTTTGATTAGGAAAATGTTGATGCCCTTTGATATGTACGCAAGAACCTGGAGTATTAGTCGCATTGTAATTGGTTGTTGCCGACCAAGGGAAATATGCCGTTCTCAATCCGTTTATTCCATATCCGCTTTGAGTGATATCATAACAAAGATCTCCGGTGGCCGCGTACATGGCAGCTGTATAATTGCTCGGGTCGGTTACATAACCATCATGTTCAATACCTATAGTATAAGGGTTTTCGGTGCCAACATGCCAACCTTTGTCTGCTTCGCACAGCATTTGAGTGATTTGTCCTGAGCTGCTTACTACATAATGATAGGAGACATTTGCATTACAGTTCTGCGCCCAGCTAATTGCTCCAGCATACGTTCCTTGTATAGTGTGTATAGTAACAGCGTTAATGGCTGTTCCGCTTCGCGAACTGTAATTGCAGGTTGGCGTTTGTACAAAGGCATCTGCTGCATAATCAAAGCATGGCGCAATGCCGCCTCCAGCTCGGTACGTTTCGCCACTCTCATTATATATGTGCTCACCATTCATTAGAATACGTTTAGATGAAAGCAACTCGAGATTACTCCCGAAAACATCTTCCAAATCGAGGTTAAGCACAGCATAACCTAGTTGAGACATGAACTCGCGGTTATTCAATAAGGAAAGAACCTCATATAGCTGCATTTCCAAAGCGAAGATTTGCGCTTCGGTTTCGTGAGGGAGTTCTGAAAGGTGAATTAATCGTTGTGACATTCCATTTCCGTTCCATTCCAAAACAGAAACTGAACAAAGCGCTTCTGCATAAGCAAGAATATGCATAGCAGGATAGCTTTTGACTGCTGAAACCTCATTCCCGGAAAGTTCTGCCACTAAAGAAAGTGTGTTACTGAAGTAACCTTTCCCATCCTCAATCAACCCGAATAGACCGAATGATTGCGGCAAGCCAGAGCAGCTTCCCAATTCTGATTCGTCCATGTAGCTGAGGTTTGTTCTATTGTATGCCACAGCTTCTAAAAGACCTTGTGGTATTTGAGGATATTCAGAATACGCTACAGAAAATTCCGCCTGATAATCATTTTTAAAAGTTCGCAATTGGGCATTCGCAATTCCGGTTAGAATGGACACGGTAAATAGCAGTGAAGTAAACAGTCTAGTCATACATCGAATTTAGGAAGCAATTGCAAGACTGCATAAACGATTCCCAACTTCCCCTAAGTTTGTACTAAAGATTAAACCATGAATGTAATTGTAACAGGAGCTAGTTCAGGTGTTGGCTATGAGCTGTGTAAAAAGCTGATTGCTGATCAACGGGTAACCAAGGTTTTAGGGATTGCAAGAAGAAAGGAAAGGCTTGATGAGCTGTCAGAATATGCTACTTCCATTAGTAAGGAACATGTCTTTATCGCTCTTGCTGATGATGTTTGTAGTCTACCGCTTGATTCAATTAAGGCCCACATGAATAGAGTGGATGTATTGGTTAATAATGCTGGAATGCTAATTAGTAAACCATTTTTAGAGTTAACGGATCAAGATTTTGATGCTGTCTATAAGGTCAATGTCTTCGCTCCGGCTAGACTTATTCGGATGCTCAAGCCACTAATGGGAGGGGAGAAAGTATCCCACATTATTAACATTGGAAGCATGGGAGGTTTCCAAGGAGCATCAAAATTCCCAGGGCTTTCTGCTTACAGTTCTAGTAAATCCGCTATCGCGGGATTATCTGAATGTTTGGCAGAAGAGTTCGGGGACGACAATGTCAAGGTCAATTGTTTGGCCTTTGGAGCTGTACAGACAGAAATGTTGGAAAAAGCTTTTCCCGGTTTTCAAGCCCCACTTTTACCCAGTCAAATGGCTGATTTTGTGCTTGATTTTGCTATGAATGGTCATTTGTATTACAATGGGAAAGTGCTCCCAATTTCCTCATCTACGCCCTAACACAATTTTTTTTTCAAAAAGCATTGCGAGTATAGAACTAAGTAGTAATTTTGCCGCCCCTTACACGGAAACGGTTCTTTAAATAAGTCGGAATAACACAAGTAGAAACTCAGTAGATGAGTGGTTGTTTTTCTCTCGATAAATTATTTTTTGAAATTATTTTTAAAAGGTGTTGTCGAGACCAAAAAGATTAGTACTTTTGCCGCCCCTAATACGGGAACGGTTCTTTAGAAAAGTCGGAACAACAAAATTTGAAGCTCACGAGTTGGGTGTTTGTTTTGCTCTCATTAAATAAGTTTTTTGAAATTATTTTTGAAAGATGTTGATGAGACCAAAAACATTTATACTTTTGCCGACCCGTTTGCGAAAACAGGGATTAATACGGAGTAAGAACCCGGATTAAAAATGAATTCGTTCTTTGAAAATATTGGAAGATAGGTAGCAAGCAAAAATTCAAGTCCTATTTATTTAGGCGAGTCAATGATCTTGTCAGGAAACGTTCGATTTATCGAACAACATCAAACTTACAATGGAGAGTTTGATCCTGGCTCAGGATGAACGCTAGCGCCAGGCTTAACACATGCAAGTCGAGGGGTAACGGGGAAGCTTGCTTCCGCCGACGACCGGCGCACGGGTGCGTAACGCGTATACAATCTACCTTATAC
>DMRV01000361.1 GCA_003456455.1 Flavobacteriales bacterium | reverse complement strand
AGTGATTTCATTGGCTATTTTTGGCACTATGCGTTGGTTACTCTCTCTATTTGTCTTGTTAATTACATCAGTTGGACAAAAAACCAATGCTCAGGAAGGGCTCCCGTTTATGACGGATGTAGAATTGAGCCGAAAGTTTAGCGACTCCAGAATAGGGAGTATAGTGCAAAACGGAGAAGATGTAATGCTCTTTTCCACCTCTCGAGGTCTACTTAAATATGACGGTTCTGAATGGCAGCGAATCGCAACTCCGTCTCCTGTCCTTCGAGTTTACCACCATAAAGTTTCGAATCGCGTATTTGTGGGACTTAAAGCAGGTGCCGCAGAAGTCGTGAAATCAGATTCGGGCGAGTATGCAATAAAGCCTATTGCCGGGATTTCTTCCAGCCAATCTATTCAACATGTAATTGGCACAGACAAAGAGGTCTTTTTCATTGGCGAAAACGCTGTCTACGCACTTGAACCATTATCTCGGGAAGCAGCTGAATCCCGCGAATTCCCGTCTAAATTTATTAGCGGTGCCTTCATTTATAAAAAGCAGCTACATATCCTTATGTATCAGGAAGGTCTCTTTCGGTGGGAGGAAGAAGCAGAATTGAAAAAAATACCGGGTCATCTAGAGATTGCAGAAGACCTCGTGTTGTTCAACTTTGAAACAACCAATGGAACATTCATTGGGTTTGAAAATGACCTACTCTACCGATTTAATGGAGATGCATTTCAAAACATTGAAAGCAATCTTCAAGAATTCCTTTCAGACAACATATTATCCGATGGATTGCTTCTGAACGATTCGTTGATGGCCTTGTCCACTTTAGCAGGAGGAGCTCTCGTAGCTAACGTTTTCAGCAACGAAATCGCTTATCGGTTTGACTACACAACTGGGACAAAAGACAATGAGATATTCTGCTTGGGAATCGACCGTGACAATGGGCTATGGCTAGCCTACGATGCTGGATTAAGTCGTGTGGATTTTGCTCAGCCGATAAAAAACTACAAAGGATTCCCCGGTCTTGACGGAAACCTAACCACAAGCCTTGTATCTAACGGAGCGCTACATGTTGGTACTGGAAATGGTGTTTTTGTTTTAAAAGAGGCTAAAAACAGAGCAGAGATTAACCGCATGATGCAAGACATGCTGCGAAAACAGAGGGAAGCAAAAAAGCAGGTTGAATCCACCTATGTTCCAAGACAACAAGACCTAGCTAGAACTGAACAAAAAAAAAGCAAGGAACAGGAAGAAGCTGCCGCACTTATAGAGCGTTTTAAAGCAAACCCAGAAGAGGTAAAAGCTGAGCTCAATAAGAAGGAAATTCGAGAATTGAAAAGGGAAATGCGCAGACAGCGTAAAGGTTCGAGCAAAGGGAAATCTGCAGGAGAAGTATTAGAAGATTTTTTCACTGGTGGCGATGAAAAAATCAAAAGCGGTTCTAATCCTGAGGAGATAAATGAGAGCTTCGAACCGTCTCCTTCCAAAGGCCTTATTCCTAATCCAAAAATGGGGTCACAAGGAAGTGGTATGACTGCCCCTCCAGGAAGCAGTGCTGGTAAAAGGACAAGACCACAAGTACTTAATCAGCAGTCAAACAAGAAAAAAGCTGAAGCGGAAAAACAGAAAATCAAGGAACTCAGAAAGTCTTTCATCTTCAAGAAAATCAATGGAATCGATGTCAAGTGTAGGCAACTCATAAGCATTGATAATCAAGTTTTTGCTGCTACAAACAATGGCCTGTACCTTATCAAAGGAGAGGGATCCAGTAATCTCACCCCTGGGCTCTACATAAATTATGTAACGGTTTCTGCTGATGGTAAAAAACTGCTTATCGCATCGTTGGATGGCGTACATGAACTAGCCACCACCGAAGGTGGGAAATGGGCTGTAAAAAAGTTGAACGATTCAGTTCAATTTGTGGCTTACAACGTAGTTGAAAGCAGCGAAGGGGATGTGTGGGCCGGAACAGACAATGGAGCTTATCGCTATTCCAACGGACTGGCGAAATTCTATGCGATACCAGAAGTATTGAACGAGAGAGTTTTGGTTTCCAAGGCCTATGGCGAAATTCATTTTTTACTTCCTAATGCCCTATTTCATTTCGTTGTTGATACAGACACCATTCTTCCTGCAAGCCTTCCTGAATTCCCAATTTCGGACCGGTTAGACTACCTATTAGGTAACGATGACATTATTTGGATAAAATCTACTCTAGGGTGGGGCGTTTTAAACGGAGAAAAAATAACTCCTCTCCTACCCTATCTTGATTTGTTTGAAGATATAAGACACCTGAGTACAGACGAAGAAGGGAATATTTATGTGATTGATAAAGGAGCTGATCTTTATTCTGTGATGAACAGTACTGACGATTCGGAATACAAATTAAATGTTTATATCAAGAAGGTTGTTGATGCTAATGGGCAGCCATTTTCTCTCCAAAAGATGAAAATTGAGACGGAAGATGGAGCACTTATTTTCAATGTTTCCGCTCCGTTTTATCTAAAGAGCAAAGGAACCTTGTATCAATTTAGGATTGAAGGCCACCGAAACAATTGGAGTAAATGGGACGACAAGTCTGAAATAGACCCCGGAAATTTTTCGCCCGGAGATTATCTACTTGAAGTGCGTGCAAAAAATATTTTAGGTGAAGTAAGCGAGATAAAGACGTTGGCATTTTCTGTCCCACCACCTTTGTTCAGACGATGGTACTTTTTATTGTTTTATGCAGTACTACTCTCGCTCATGATATTTGGAATTATTAAAGTTCGTGAAAGTAGTCTGCGTGAAACCCAGCGCATATTGGAGGAAAAGGTAACCCAGCGGACTTCAGAACTTGAAAGTGAGAAAGCAAAAACTGAAGAGCTTTTGCTGAATATTCTCCCGAAAGACACTGCTGAAGAGCTGCAAAAACACGGCAAAGCAACCGCTCGTCATTACAATCAAGTATCGGTACTTTTTACCGATTTCAAGGGATTTACCGAATTCGCAGAAAACACAAAACCCGAGGATTTGGTGAACGAACTACACAGATGCTTCGTTGGGTTTGATGAAATTATCGGCAAGTATCATATCGAAAAAATAAAAACCATAGGTGACGCTTACATGTGTGCTGGCGGTGTTCCTATTCGCAACAATAGCAATGCCATTGCTATCACTTTAGCTGCTTTAGAAATTCGGGACTTTATGAATCGGGTTACCTTAGAAAAACAAGCTAAAAACGAGCCTATTTTGGAAATTCGCATTGGTATGCACACAGGACCATTAACCGCAGGAGTTGTCGGCCTTAAAAAGTTCGCCTACGATATTTGGGGAGATACAGTAAATACAGCAAGTAGGATGGAATCTACCTCTGAACCAGGTAGAATAAATGTGTCTGCAACCACTCACCAACTCATTAAAAAGTACTTCGACTGTGAGTTTCGTGGAAAAAAGGAAGTGAAAGGAAAAGGAATGGTGGAGATGTATTTCGTCAACTCCATCAAAGTTGAATTCTCTGAAAACAGAGACCAAAAAACCCCAAACAAAGGACTCTGGGAACTGATTAGCTGATTCAGCTTCTAGTATACCACTTAAAGACTAAATCCATTTTTATAAGGAACAAACCGTTTCATCAACAGACCGTGAAAAATTGCATCAAACTGAGAGCTAAACCACACTAAGAGCTGAAAAGGCGTAGCCTTTAAGACAAAACTGCAATTGAACGAAACATTTAGCTGTTTGCGCATTTCAATTTTTCGTTTGTTTGTTGCGTTTTCCAAACCATTTAAAAAAATGACAAGACAAGTACTTTCAATTCTAGTAGCAGTTCTATTTTCAGCAACTGCATTTGCACAGAACTTTCAGGTTCAACCGTTTGCTGATCAGCAGGCTAAACAATACAGAGCTATCCACAAGACTAGCGTTGTTCCCAATGGAAATAACGAACATGTTGGTAGCAGGTGTATGCAGCACGAGGTAACTGAACGTTTGATGGAAAGAAACCCTTTGTACCGACAAGGGATGGAAGAGGCTCGTAGAAGAGGACACATTATCAGCGCAGAAAGTGAATCTGCTAATCGTGCTGCGCCTCCGGTTTATACTATTCCAATTGTTTTCCACGTCATTCACAAAGGCGAATCAGTTGGTTCGGGAACCAATATCTCTTCGGCTCAAATTGAAAGTACCATTGATGCACTTAACCGTGATTTCCGCGAAACATCTGCGGATGGCGGTATTGGTCAAGGAGCTGGCCCAGATACTGAAATTCAATTCTGTTTGGCGGGTGTAGATCCTCAAGGTAATCCTCATTCTGGTATTAACCGTGTAAACGGAACCTCTGTAAGCGGCTATTCAAGCAGTGGAATCACTAGCGCAACTGATGCAGACGTAAAAGCGCTGAGCAACTGGGATAACAGATATTATATGAACGTTTGGATTGTTTCAGAAATCAACAACAATGGTGCTGACCTTGCTAATCCAAACCAATGGGGAGGCGGTACTTTGGGATATGCAATTCTACCAAACGGAACGACTCCTATTCAGTTTTACAGCGAT
>DMRV01000363.1 GCA_003456455.1 Flavobacteriales bacterium | reverse complement strand
CTATGATGGGCTGATTGTAAACTGTTGACAGGTTGAGCATTCATGGTTTTTAGGAAGTGTTGGGAGTCATTGGTATGCTTAACAAGAACCTGCAGGTCGCAATCAGTAAAAGAGTTACCATTGCAAGTTGCCAATATGGCTTGTCGCTTAATCCTCCTTTTGCAAAGGTCATTCCACTGTATTTAACGTGTTTAAATGCTAGAATACAAACACCGATAATTGGTAAGCACGACAAGATTCTTACAAGTTGATAGTTCAAATTCATGGGATAGGTAGCTAAAAGAACCAGCATACTGCCAAGCAACGTAGGAATAAGAAAAACATTCACCAACACAATCCATTTACCAGAACGCTTAGAATTTATTTTGCGCGAATGATTGAGTTTTAGAATTAGCGGGGGAAAGATTAGGGATAAAGCCAAACCTGTAATTATTTGAAATACTATAATTCCTAGTATCGTGCTTTTTGGCCATTCGAGCCAAGTGTAAAACCCAGCAAACCCGGTGAAAAACTCGGAAGCGTAATCAACTCCTGATAGAATTCCTGTTATCAAGTACGAGAAGTAAAGAAGGAACCCATTGAAGGAGTGCCAGAAGAAAAAAGTTCTTAAATGGGTTTTGAGACCACTCGTCTTGCTAAAACCAATATAACCAACAGCAGAAGAGAATAAACCCCACAACGGTGGTGCCAGATAGACGAATGCAATTCTCTTGGCGCTCCAACCCGCTGAGGGAAGAATTCGGTCCATTCCGTTGTAACTGAAGGAAGGATTAAAACCTATTTGCCAAGCATTTATGGAACTCCAAAAGTGAGAAGTGTAATTAAGAAGAATGAATGTGATTGCAAAGTATAATGCCGACCACAACCAGCGAGAAACCTGGATTTTGTTGAACAGGTTGTTCCACTGCATTTTGTAGTAGCTGGTATACGTTTATACGGGTGACATATACGGATAAAGCAGACCTACCAGGTTTTAGAAACTTAGTAAGGCTTGAAGGCAGTCTATTGATTAATAATTTTCTTAGACATCACTTGGTTTTCTGTAGTAACCCGAACCACATAAATACCTGTACTCAATCCTTGAAGTGATAACGTGACATTACCGTTGGTAAACTGTGGTTCCAATTCGGATAGCACTAAGCGTCCGCTCATGTCTAATAAGTCAATGGTAGCATCAGATGCGCAATTTGTACAGCCTACATGTAAGAAACCGTTGGCAGCATACGCTCTCAATATGTCCTCTTCAGCATCTTCAATACCCGTTACAACGGATGTTCTAGAAAAATTGAGGTAGAAGCGGTCTGTATATTCTCCTTCGCTGAGGTTTACCGAAATAGAAGTTCCTTCTTCTAGCAGCACGTTGGTGTTTAGTGCCACATCATTAAAATAGACGTCAAATTCTTGATAGCCTTCCATTTTATCCGCCTTAAAGGTGTGAGTGCCAGCAGTAGAAACGTAAAGGGAAAGAGGAACTGTGCGGTCTACTAGTGGTGGGGGAAAGGCTAGTATGGCGTAGTCGTTATCGTTGTCGGTTGCTGCTAAGAAAACATCACGATTCCCACGCACTTTTAGCGCATCATACAAGCGGTCTTCATTGTCGGTGGCATCTTCGTTTACGGCAACCAAAACTTGATTGAAAACATCCGTACCGTTAATGCTAAACCACAGGCGACTAGTTTCTCCATTTACCCTGAAAAATGTGTTGCTTGTATTGTTCGCAATCCGCATAGAATTCTTGAACGTAATTTGATTGGCACTTACGTTGCGTACCATAAAACCCTGCCCTGTTTGAATAATACCGTTTGGAATTCTGAAGCCACCACCTGGGGTTAGTACGGCTGGCAACCCACCAGAGGCGTTCCATACTGCATAATCTTGGTAGTCAAAACCGCTTCCTCCTGTTCCGTCATCATCCCAGAAATAAAGTGAACCATGGATATTGGCATTACTAACGTCATTCACCAAAAGCCACGCGTCAAGCGCAGATGGATACGGATTACCCACCAAGTTAAACGGAGTACCTCCCGTGGTAGAAGTGAACGTAGGGTCGTAAGTTGCTACATGCAACGGTGTGGTAATGTTGCCGTTGTTAACTCTGTCATCAGAAAAAGTAACCAAGCCAGCTCCTCTGCCTGCATAACCATCTCCGGGGGTCATACTGGCATTAGAAGCAACCCATCCCGGATCGGACGGTTGGTCATCGCCATCCCACTGTGTACTCTGACTTTCTATATACAGCCAAGACGGATTGCCGGGCGTAAAACCAGAGTTGAACACAGGAGAACTCCAAAGATTAGACTTGTTGCCACTAGCCCCCAAGCGCTGCACGTTATACGTACCGCCCCCTCCATCTACCGATGTACTTCCGCGTAAGAGTGATGCATCTGTTTCAAACAGCATGGTGCCATCGTTGTTTACATCTCCATCTACATCTAGGATGGCATTGGCATCTACCGTAAAATTTCCAGAATTGGCGTTGTTGAAAGCTCCTAGAACCTTTACATCT
>DMRV01000285.1 GCA_003456455.1 Flavobacteriales bacterium | reverse complement strand
CGTAGCTGCAAACGCAATGCAATCGGCAATGTCCTTAGCAGTAAGTGCTTCCATGCCATCGTAAACCGTTTTAGCACGGTTTTCATCACCATGAAACCGAACAATGGAGAACTCTGTTTCTACTAAACCAGGTGCGATATTCGTGACCTTGATGCCTTTATCAAAAAGCTCTTTTCTCAATGCTTCCGATATGGCATGCACAGCATGTTTTGTGGCGCAATACACGTTTCCGTTCGGGTAAACTTCTATGCCAGCAATGGAACCCACATTTATAATATGACCTGATTGCTGCGCAACCATTCGCGGAGCAATTTCTCGAGTGATGTAGAGCAAGCCTTTTACGTTGGTGTCAATCATCTTTTCCCAATCATCAACATCTCCTTCATGAAGCGGGGAGAGGCCACTTGCCAATCCAGCATTGTTGACTAGAATGTCAATGCTTGCGTTGCCAATTTCGTTCCTACAAAAGTCTTCTACTTCTGCCCTTTGGCGGATATCAAACGCATGTACTGAAACCTGTATTTTATAATCAGATTCTAACTGAGACTTCAGCTTTTCAAGCCGCTCTTTTCTTCTTCCTGTAAGGATGAGGTTGTAATCAAGCTTAGAGAATTCAATTGCGGTAGCTTCTCCAATTCCTGCAGTAGCTCCAGTAATAATGGCTGTTTTAGACATGAGCGAAAATTACGAAACCTCACACGCCCATGAGGTTGGCTACAGATATGATTTGTCTTTGCCAGCTTCTTTGAACTCCTTTTCCACTTTGCGCTTCACAATGTTTCTAACCCACTTTTTAAATGGAGTCATTTCCTTCATTTTCGGGTTCTTGCCTTTTTTCTTGAATCTATCGAAGTATGCCTTTGTGGCAAGCACGGCAAAGCCCGCGCAGGTATTGTGGTCTAGATTGTCGCTTAGGTTATTAAGCACAATATCTTCTACACCTGCAGCTTTCATCTGCGTGTAGGCAACTTCGGAGTTTTTGTAGTTGACCTCTTTATCTCCTTTGCAATAGCATAATTGCACTGGGGCTTTTGGAGACCAATCGACTAGATTGTTTTCGCGTAAGCGAACTCTGAACGGATGATTTGGGTCTGTTGCGTATTCATCTAGGAACTTTTGTTCAACCACCTGACTTGGAATTTTTGGCAGGTGTTTATTGAGTTCGTCTAACGTTTTACGGTCGTTGTTTTCAAAAAAACCTGGGAAAAGCGTATCGAAGGGTGCTTTGAATACTTCGTATGGATTTTCTGTTTCAATAATGTTGTATGCCGTTTGGTATGAGAGCAATAAGTATGGCAAATAGAATGGCCGCGGGTACTCTTCAAACATGTAATCCTCCTGCACGCCCGTCATGTCGTAAGCACCAGACATGGGAGAAGAAGCTGTTACCTGAAACCGTGGGTCATTTAACTCTTCTATGTACTTGTGGGCTGCAAAAGAAGCGTGTCCGCCTTGCGAATAGCCTGTAAGGAAAAGCTGACTGCTATGAACCACATTCAGTTCTTTATTCAATTCATCGATTGCTTTGAGCATATAGATAAAGGAGTGCGCCTCTGACCAAGCGTGCTGGTACAGGTGCTGGCCTTCTCCTTTTCCAATACCATAATAGTCTGGAAACATGGTGGCATACCCATCGGTGGCGTGCGCTAGACAAATAAACTGCTGAGAGTCTCCATCATGGATTTTTCTTCCTTTATGAATTTGGGTGCCATGTCCATACATCATGTACGGAACCGGTTTCTCTGTTTTTGGAACGTAGTAGATGCCAGAAGCATTTCGCCATGTTCCATCAATCCATTTTACCTTGTAAATAATCTCGTAGATGTCTACTCCAAGCTTAACGGGTAAGGCAATCTTCGGAACCTTGTTCTTTTTCCAGAGTGCGTTAATAGTTTTTTTGGTGTGCGATTTTACCAGCGTATAGCTCACTAAAAATGCGGGTGGTTCTGGGTCGGTTACTGGGTCTGTTGCAAACGATGGAAGCGCAAATAATAGCGCTAGCAGTAGGGGAAATAATCGCATGAGATGGTTTAGAAATTTGAGAAGGTCGAATATACGAGAATTAGGGGGGGCTAGGTTTAACCTTTCCTTTTACAATATAAAGGAGGCTAGTGCGGGACACTCGGTTTTAAAGCCCGTCCAATATTCCTCCGACTACTTCACCTATTCCATCAAAGATGGTCTCAAATGTATCACCGAATTCGAGCCAAGAAGCATCAATGGCAATCGAAGATAATTCCAATGAGCTTAAGTCAAACCAACTTGAGTTGCTGGAGGAAACCATTCCCGAAAGCATTTCGGTTTTCATAGCTGCGTAGTCACATACTTCACCTGTAACCTGGTGATGCTTGTCAAAATCTTCGTGGGAAGAAAACACGCTCGTTCCCCAACAACTATACTTGTTGTACCACTTGGTTTGCTTGTTGGCTTGTTCTATTTCTTCGGGTGTGTAGTATCGCTTTTTGCCAAAGTGCTCAACCAGAATTTTTCCGACTTCAGAAACGTACTCTTTCTTGTTTGCTGGGGCTGGTGGACAGTTGCTGCTCATACGTTATTTTAAAACTACCAACGGTTTGGCTATGCGTAGTGCGGGATTAGAAAACCGAAACTTTCAATCTGGCACAAACGGTAGCCAAAGCTACGTTTTGTGTTTTTAAATTTATTCAACAAAAACGTCAAAGCAGAGCTTTGGCGGGCTACGAGCACTACAATTTCGTCTACTTCGTCAGCCAGCATTGCTCATAGGTTTTGTTGGGCACAGTATTTTTAATTAAGGTTTAAAGTATTACACCAATCTCTTATCGCTTGTCTATCCGCATTTGAAATTGTACTATGGTCAAATTCCGTTGCATTTTGGAACGGTGGAGGCATAGTTAATTCATCCAAAGGATAGTTCTCAAAATGTTGGGTGCATTGAGGTCGGTGACAAGACGTACAAGAGTTTTGAATAGCTGTTGTATATGGTTGATGGAATTCCGCTCCAATTATAGAATAAGGATTGTTTCCTGTTAATGGAACAAGTAGTTCTGTTGGATTGTCAGGATTCATTAATTGGTCAACCGCTGGAGTATGCAAAAACGGGCTTGCCATATGACAATTTTGACATTTATCAGCAGCTACAACGCTTGGGGTCATC
>DMRV01000302.1 GCA_003456455.1 Flavobacteriales bacterium | reverse complement strand
CAGAAGAATTGCCAAAACATGGTGGTGCAAGAAACTATTCAACGGGTATTTACTTTTTGCTTACGGAAGAAAATTTCTCAGCCTTTCATCGGATTAAAAGTGATGAGATGTGGCACTTTTATGATGGTGATGGCTTAACGATACACGAAATCCAGCAGAATGGGAACTACATAAATCATAGTCTGGGTTTGGATTTAGATGGAGTAGAGGAGCCGCAGTTGGTAGTTAAAGGTGGAAGTTGGTTTGCTTCTCAAGTAGCGGATGAAGGCAGCTGGTGTTTGGTGGGTTGCACCGTTGCTCCAGGCTTCGATTTTGAGGATTTTGAAATGCCAACACGAGCAGATTTAATTGAGCTTTACCCAGAAATGAAGACAGTCATTACAACTTTTACAAGAACTTGATTACAACGTTTGTCTATGGCTAAGTACGCAAAATGGTTAGGTGGAACTTTTGGCTGGGCGTTGGGTGGGCCAATTGGTGCACTGCTCGGATTTGCAGTTGGTTCATTATATGATAATGCCAGTGGCGATGCAATGAAATGGGGTGACCCTCAGGTCGGTACGGGACAAAAACGAACACGTACAACTGCAGGAGATTTTGAGGCTTCGTTGCTCATTTTAACGGCTGCTGTAATGAAGGCAGATAACTCCATTAAAAAATCGGAGTTGGAATTTGTGAAGCGGTTTCTCAAAGGTCAGTTTGGAGAAGCTAAAGCGCAGCAGCAGCTTTTATTGCTTCGCGAGATTTTAAAAAAACCAATTGAAATTCGTCAGGTGAGTATGCAGATTCGTTCGTTTATGGACCACTCTTCGAGATTACAATTGCTACAATACCTGTTTCAGTTGGCCAATGCTGATGACGAAATGCATGGCAATGAGATTAGCATGCTTACGCGCATTGCTTCTTACATGGGTATCAGTAAGCCTGATTTCATGAGTATTAAAGCCATGTTTTTGGTTCAGAATGATGAAAGCGTTTATCAGATTCTTGAGGTGCCCAAATCAGCAACGGACGATCAAGTAAAAAAGGCGTACCGAAAAATGGCCGTTAAATATCATCCTGATAAAGTAAGTCACCTAGGACCTGAGCACCAGAATGCTGCCAAGGAGAAATTCCAAAAATTGACGGAGGCTTACGAACGAATTAAGAAAGAGCGAGGGATTAAATGATCACTCTACGTGCATTCTGCGTGTAACCGTCTCACCTAGGTTCTTGTCAACGATTTGAACGACATATAGCCCTGTCTTCAAACCTGAGAGGTCAATTTTTGCTCCGTGGTCGCCTAGAATCTGCAGTTCAAATACTTTCTCTCCAATTACATTGAAAAATAGTAAGTCTAGTGCAGCAGAACTACCGTTTACCATTACGTTGAATACTCCGTTGTTCGGATTAGGATAAATCTTCGCGTCCCAATTGGGAAGGACTTTTGCTTCTCCGCCAATCACATCGTTACCGGCATTACTGGCAACCGCCATTCCCTGAATAGAAAGAAATGCGAGAATAAAGAGTAGTAGATGTCGTTTCATGAGCAGCTAATTTATACAGGCATCACCTGAATAGAAATACGCAATCCGTTAACTATTGTTAAGTCGTTCGTCTAAAACGCATTGCATCTCTTCAATAATAGTCATCATTTCGAGTTGCAGGGATTTTCCCTTATCAGTTGCATACCATTTCTGTACCACTTTTCCGAATTCGGAATAAGGCATCGCTCCAGTTAGCTTGTTTTCCATGACCATTTCCTGCACGGTAGCAGGTCGCGGTCCCCAACTGGCAATTTCATTCATCTCGCCATCCAAAATCACAAGTTTCGGAATGGCCATTCCTCCATTTGTCAGGTATTGATTCATGATATCAAGATTTTCATCTCTAAGAATCAATCGCAAATTGATTTTTGTAGAAGCTTCAGCCATCTTGTTCAGAATAGGTACGTTCTGAGCCGCATCGCCACACCACGCTTCGGTCAGCAATAACCAATTTACCTCGCAGGGCATGCTTTTTAGTTTAGAAACCAGTTCATCATCCAATTCAATGGTTTTGTCCAGTCGTTTCATTCTGTGGATATTCATTTTCGTGTAATCAAGGTAATCCTCACCTTGATTGGGTCCCGTTGTTCTACCATTCGCAAATTCATCATCCACCAATTTTCTGTATTCAGAATAGGTGTATCCACTTTCAAATTGTTCCTTCGTAATCATATTTTTTATCTGTTCAATTAGTCACTTTATTAGTATGTCGTATTCTGATAAGCCTTCCTTACAAATTGTGTCGACTAAAGATGGCTCTCAAACTATTTTGAACACAGAATTAGGTTCAACATACCATTCGCGTCATGGAGCACTTACCGAATCACAACACGTTTTCATCGACAAAGGTTTGCGAAAAGTGTTGGATGGTCGAGTGACCGACATCACTTTACTTGAAATGGGTCTCGGAACTGGGCTTAATGCGTTGCTCACTGCTCTAATTGCTACCTGTGAGGGAATTGTAATCAACTACCATGCGTTAGAGCTTTATCCTGTTCCTGAAGAGGTGTGGAAAGCATACGAATTACCAGAGGAGCTATCCAAGAATCGAGATTTGTATGATGCCATTCAACTTGCTGAATGGAATAAAGAAGTGGTAATCAATCCTAACTTTTCAATCACCAAACATCACATTTCACTCTTAGATTTTCAACCTTCGGTGNNGGTGAAGTTTGATTTAATCTACTACGATGCGTTTGAACCTGAAACCCAACCAGAGCTTTGGGCGCAAGAAGTGTTTGAAAAGCTGAATTTGTGGTCCAGCCCATTTGGAGTTTTAACCACCTATTGTTGTAAAGGATATGTGCGTAGAAACATGCTTGGCGCAGGGTTTGAAGTAGAGAAAGTGCCAGGCCCACCAGGTAAACGTGAAATGATCGTTGCTCAACGTCCGTTGTGAATAACACAAATCATCGCGTTTGATACGGTACAAGCCTGCGTTATCTTTGCAAAACGAATGAATACATTTTTTAAAATCTTCATATTCAGTTTTCTATCGCTGATAGCGGTTGCTGGTTCGGCTCAAGAGTTCAATC
>DMRV01000098.1:1569-4862 GCA_003456455.1 Flavobacteriales bacterium | reverse complement strand
CGTCTAAAAGTGGAAACTTCCAAGAAGGAAAAATGGTAATAGAACCCAACAAACGAAATTGAAATTGCCAGAACAGGCAAATAAATTGGAACAAAAGCCCCAAGCTATGAGAACTGATACTAACGGAGGAAATAAGGAGAGAATTCTAATTAAGGCTAACTATCAATTGGTACCAGTCAATCTAGATGAGATTCTCTTTATCAAGGCGCTTAGCGACTACGTGATTATTAAGACTACTACTGGGAAATACATCACTCTTTCTACAATGAAAGATATGGTGAGTAGTCTTCCTGAGAATGTTTTCGTTCGATCGCACCGTTCTTTTATAGTAAACCTGGACAAGGTTTCTGCCGTGAAAGGGAGCACGATTGAAATACGCGACAGCGAAATGAGATTCAGCGTGCCAATTGGCCGCGCATATAAAAAAGACTTTAAGGCTTCTTTGAATGCCGCGTAGGCGGTTTCATGGGTTGTAGGTTGAAAGCCGTCCTGGGGAGGGCGGCTTTTTTTATGCCCTAATATTTGGGAGAGGACCTCGGAACTAAATGTTCCAATCCATTTGTTTTTATCACGTAGGCAGTTGAAAGCAACATGCCTAATTTCCCATTCGGAAATCCTTTCGAAGCCATCCACTCCAAATAATGAACTGGAATTCTGATAATTGCAGTTCCCTTGTACTTGCCGTAGGGCATTTTGAACGTGGCAAGTTCTTTTAGGATGTTTGGGTCTGGTTGCTGCATTTGTGTTAAAATTAAAAAGTCCTGATTTCAATTGAAATCAGGACTTTTGGGTGGAAGACCGGGCTCGAACCGGCGACCCTCGGTACCACAAACCGANNACCAACTGAGCTACAACCACCGTAAGAGCGCGCAAAGATAATGCAACAGTTTATTCAAACAACTGTTATTCTTCGGTAGTTTATTAGCTTAATTCGACCTGGAATAGCCGCCTATCTTTGTGACATGTCTGAATTGAAAGAGGCAACTGTATTAGTAGAAGGAATGACTTGCAGCAGTTGTGCTGCGGGTGTTAATCGTGCGCTGACGAAAGGGGGGTATTCAGCTGTGAATGTCAGTTACGCCACGGGCGAAGTTTTTCTTTCGGATGTAAAGGAGATTGACCTCAAGAGGGTAGAAGAGCTAGTTAAAAAGGCAGGCTTCGAGTATGTTGGAACGAAGAAAATTGAGAAGCAAGGACTGGCTTCTATTGAGAAGAAATTCTTGTTCACGCTGCCGTTTACCATTCCGCTGCTGTTGCACATGATTCCGTTTGCGCCCGCATTTCTGAGCAACCCGATGGTGCAATTAGTGCTGAGTTTGCCTGTGATGCTTCTTGGCATGTGGCATTTTGGAAAAAGCGCCCTTGGTTCGCTTAGAAACGGTGTTCCGAATATGGATGTGTTGATTTTTATTGGTTCGACATCGGCATTTGCATACAGTTTGGTTGGTACAATAATGAATTGGGGCGATGCTGCTGCCCAGCATCAATATCTGTTCTTCGAAACATCAGCCACCATCGTTACGCTCGTTTTCCTTGGAAATGTGATTGAGCACCGCTCGGTGCGTCAAACCACGACCGCGATTACCGAACTCGGAAAACTACAAGAAGGGTTGGCGGATAAAGTGGAGCAGCACGATGGCCACGAACACGTTGAGCGGGTGCCGTTTAATCAACTCAAAGTGGATGATATCGTGATGGTGAAAACCGGAGACAGCATTCCATCTGATGGCATTCTGGTAAAAGGAGAACTGCAGATTGATGAAAGCATGGTTACTGGAGAGAGCCTTCCCGTTGCCAAAGGCGTAGAAGCATTGCTGATTGGCGGAACCCTAGTGGCCGATGGTAATGGATTGGTTCGCATTACAATTGTCGGAAAACTCACTGTGCTTTCTTCCATTATAGAAATGGTGAAAAAGGCGCAGATGGAAAAGCCTTCCATTCAGCGTTTGGCCGATAAAGTGAGCGGTGTTTTTGTTCCGGTTGTATTGGGAATATCAGCATTGACATTCGTACTTGCTCATTTCGTGTTTGACATATCTCTACAGCAATCCATTATGCAATCGGTTGCAGTGCTGGTTATTTCGTGCCCGTGCGCCATGGGGTTGGCAACGCCAACAGCCGTTATGGTGGGTTTAGGTCGTGGTGCCAAAGAAGGCATCCTTTATAAGGGAGCAGAAAGCATTGAGAATCTTTCCAAAGTGAAAACAGTGGTCTTTGATAAAACGGGAACTTTGACTTCGGGAGACATCAAAATTGGTTCGTTCAACGTTGTTTCAGGAGTTGAAGAAGAGTTGAAAAACGTGCTTTTCAGCATCGAACAGCATTCTTCGCACCCAATTGCATGGGCCATTGTGGAGGAGCTTCAAGGGAAATCGAAAAAGGTCGAGTTTACTTCTGTTCAGGAGGAAAAGGGAAAGGGTTTAATTGGGAAAGACGCCTCAGACAATGAATGGAAAGTTGGTTCGTTTAAAATGCTTGATGAAAGCATGAAGGCAACTGATAATGACATCTACATTCTGAAAAATGGCGAATTAGCCGCGGAGGTTTCGCTTACCGACAAGATTCGGGAAGATGCCAAAGACCTCATTTCCTATCTCAACTCAAAAGGAATTGAAACCATAATGCTTAGCGGAGATCGCAAACGAAAATGCGAATTGGTTGCAGCAGAACTCGGAATCAAATCCGTTTTTGCAGAGCAATCGCCTGACGAGAAACTGAAATTGATTGAGCAGTTTTCGGATGAGCAACCAACCGCCATGGTTGGAGATGGAATTAATGATGCGCCAGCATTGACTCGCGCCACGGTAGGAATTTCACTGAGCAACGCCACGCAAGTAGCTATTAATGCGGCTAGCGTTGTGGTGCTAGACAAAGGAGGAATTGGCAAGATCAAGGAAGCGTTTCAGTTAGGACATCACACCGTTTTAACCATCAAACAGAATTTGTTTTGGGCGTTTTTGTACAACACATTGGCTATTCCTGTAGCTGCGCTCGGCTTTCTAAACCCGATGGTGGCGGCATTCAGCATGGCTTTTTCCGATGTGGTCGTGATTGGGAATTCGGTTCGGTTTAAGTTTAAGAAGATTGGTTGATTAACTGGTAACTTTCGCCTTGTGTTAACTCCCGTCCGCGCTCTTCAATTTTTTCAAGTACTGCGCTTCGCAACATTCTTTCTCACCGGAATTCTATTCACAAAACTTGGTTTAAGTACTTACGACATTGGTATTTACGAGTCGTTGTTTTTTCTTGGAAGCGTGCTCAGTTTCTTCTGGCTTTCTGGGTTGACTCAGTCG
>DMRV01000098.1:0-1466 GCA_003456455.1 Flavobacteriales bacterium | reverse complement strand
CGGCTGCTCATAACGCCATATTCCTTTATGGCAAACAATCCTGAAGTGCTTTATTTCTATGGCACTTTCTCGTTCTATTTACTCTTTATCGGCCCGAGTTTCCTTGCAGAATATATGCTTCTCCTTAAAGAGAAGACAAAAGGATTAGTCATCTATGGAATTGTCGCCTTTGGAATTCAATTGGCGGCAGTATCGGTTCCTATTGCGCTCGGTTATGGTTTGGAGGAAGCGATGTATGGATTGGTACTTAGTTCTGTTGTGCGATTCATCATCACAATTGGTTTGCTTATCGCCTATGCCGAATTCAAAATTGATAGCGATTTCGTTCAGCAGTTTTTGGCTACAGCTGGGCCGCTGATGGTCGCCACTTTACTGTCTGGATCTGCTGAGTATTTGGATGGCTTTATAGTATCCAAATACTTTGATGAGGGAACGTTTGCGGTGTATCGCTATGGAGCTAAGGAATTTCCGTTGGTATTGCTGATGGCAAATGCATTCAGCAACGGTATGGTGCCAAAAGTGGCACAACTTGGGGTTAAGGAGTCCATGAAAAACATTAAAGAAGAGAGCCTCAAATTGATGCACCTGTTCTTTCCAATTTCTATCGGGTTTATGCTTGTGAGCGAATGGATTTATCCGCGTTTGTTCAATACAGATTTTGCTGAAAGTGCTGTTGTATTCAATGTCTATTTGTTGCTTGTTGTAAGCCGATTGGTTTTTCCACAAACGCTATTAATTGGTCTGAAGAAAACCAAAACGATTATGCTCGTGGCTGGACTCGAGCTAGGCGTAAATTTTGGGCTAAGTATTCTTTTGGTACAACAATTCGGATTGGTTGGAATTGCCTTTGCAACAGTAATTGCAAGTGTTTTAGATAAACTGGTTTTAATGCTCTGGCTCAAATCCTCAGAAGGCATCGCCCCAACTAATTATTGGCCTTGGAAATGGCACTTGGGCTATTCGGTGGTGATTGGGTTGGCGTACATTTTCGTTAGTTAATCAACTTATCTGCCACTTTCCTATCATTGGCTAAGCGTGGCAATTTGAATTGACCGCCCAATTTTCCTTGCGAACGAGCATAGTTGATGAATGCATCTTCTGCTACTTCGGTAATCACTGCTGGGCGCAGAATATTTCCTGTAAGCAAGTCTTTGTAATAGATGTTTTGCTCCTGCATTTCTTGGTCAATCTTAGTCGCAAATGCTTCCATGTCTTCTGGACACTTCGCGAAGCTGATTAACCATTCGTGATAGGGTAAACCTTCTGTTGGGTTGACCTGTGGTGCCACATGAAAGTCGATGATTTCGCCACCGTGTTCGGAAAGAGATGCATTCAAAGCAGACTCTACTTCTTTTGCAATTACGTGTTCGCCAAAGGCGGAAGTGTAATGCTTTATGCGGCCTGACACAATGACTCGGTACGGTTCTTTGCTGACGAACTGCACCATATCGCCAATGTTGTAGCCC
>DMRV01000235.1 GCA_003456455.1 Flavobacteriales bacterium | reverse complement strand
AACAGAAAAACACTTTACACTCCTCAATACGAGCACGACTCTTGCGGAATCGGATTTGTAGCACATCTTAGAGGAAAACAGTCACGAGACATCATTGATGATGCCATCGTTATGCTGCAAAATATGGAGCATAGAGGCGGAACAGGGGCGGATGAAAACTCCGGTGATGGGGCGGGAATTCTAATTCAAATACCACACAAATTCTTTAGAGAAGAATGTGCCAAAGTAGGATTCAAACTTCCAGTAGCCAATGAATATGGAGTTGGAATGACCTTTTTCCCTTCAGAGCCAGTATTGCGAGAAAAGTGCAGAAAGGAGTTGAATAAATACATCCGCAATCTTGGGTTTGAATTATTGGGTTATCGCAAGGTTCCAACTGTCAGAGGAACCGTTGGTGCTATAGCCATTTCGGCTGAACCAATTTCCGAGCAGTTCTTTGTTCGATTCAAGAATGAAACTACGCCTGAAGCACTGGAAAGAAGGCTTTGCGTTTTGCGTAAATATGCAAATCGGACAATCCACGAACTGTACGAGCAGACCATGGATTCGTTTTACATCGCAACCTGTTCGGCAAAGACTATTGTGTACAAAGGTCAATTGACAACCAGTCAGTTGAGACCATATTTCACGGACCTTTCAGATAAACGTGTGGTTTCTGCACTAGCTTTGGTTCATTCGCGATTTTCAACCAACACTTCCCCTAAATGGAAGCTCGCGCAACCATTCAGATATATCGCGCACAATGGTGAGATAAATACAATTCAGGGTAACGTGAATTGGATGAAATCGAAGGCTACATTACTCAAGAATTCACTTTTCACGGAGGAAGAACTTCAATTACTTCTGCCTATTTGCGACAGTAATCGGTCTGATTCTTCTAACCTAGATAACGTGGTGGAGGTGTTGACCTTGAGTGGCAGACCAATGGCGCATGTAATGATGATGTTGATTCCTGAAGCTTGGGAAGGAAACGAGCAGATGAGCCAGGAAAAGCGTGAGTTCTACGAGTACCACGCATCCATGATGGAGCCTTGGGACGGGCCAGCATCTATTTGTTTTACGGACGGAACTATTGTTGGAGCAACCCTCGACAGAAACGGTTTGCGCCCGTCTCGTTACTTGCTTACTAGTGATGATAAACTAGTGATGAGTTCCGAAGCTGGAGCGTTGCCTGTGGATCAATCGAAAGTGCTTTTTAAAGGCCGTTTGGAACCAGGAAAGATGTTTATTGCCGATTTGGAGCAAGGACGAATTATTAGCGATGAGGAGTTGAAAAACGACATTTGCACACGTCAACCATACGGAAAATGGCTTCAGCGAAGCGGATTGAAGATTAAGAATCTTCCCGTAACTAAAGAAGAAATGCTTCCGCCATTGACAGGCAATGAATTGGAAGAAAGACAACTTCTGTTTGGGTATACTTCGGAAGACTTGAAAGTTCTTCTTGGACCAATGGCATCAGAAGGCAAAGAACCGCTGGGTTCGATGGGTGCAGACACCCCACTAGCAGTGCTTTCGCAGCATAGCCAGCATCTATCAAACTACTTTAAGCAGTCGTTTGCGCAGGTTAGTAATCCACCTGTTGATCCGATTAGGGAACGAATGGTGATGTCTCTTTTTTCCAGTTTAGGAGCAACACGTAATATTCTTGGTGAGACACCTGGGCATTGCACTAAAATCAAGCTCACTCAGCCAGTAATCTCCAACCAAAAACTGCATAGAATAAAGAACATCAAGCATGCAGATTTTAGGTGTCATACCATTCATGCTGTGTTTTATATGGATGAACGGGAAGGTGGCTTAGAAAATGCCATTGACAGTATTTGTAAGGAGGCCATTTTTGCGGTAAAAGAAGGCTACAACATTATTCTTATTTCCGACCGCTCCGCAAAAAAGGGCATGGCGCCAATTCCTTCATTATTAGCCTGCGGTGCTGTGCATCATTGTTTGATTGAGAATAAAATTCGGTCAAAAGCCGGAATTGTGATAGAAGGCGGAGACATCTGCGAAACACATCATTTTGCAACATTATTGGGATATGGAGCTGCGGCAATAAACCCATATATGGCGCTTGAAACCATCGAGCAGCTTACGCGAGATGGATATTTTGAAAAAGGATTTAGCGCCATCGATGCGGAAAAGAATTATGTGAATGCTGTTGGGAAAGGCTTGCTGAAAGTCTTTTCCAAAATGGGGATTTCCACTTTGCAATCGTATCAAGGAGCGCAGATATTTGAAGCACTCGGAATCAGTACACACGTGGTTGATAAGTGCTTTAAAAGAACCACCACGCGTATTGAAGGAATGTCTTTTGACGACTTGGCTCGCGAGGTACTTGTCCGCTATGACCTAGTTTATAAACTGCGGCCAACGAAAGATAAAAAACTACCAGTTGGAGGTGTTTATCAGTGGAAACAACGAGGCGAATTTCACCTGTTCAATCCAGAAACAATTCACCTTTTGCAGCAGGCGTGCCGTAAAAATGATGTTTCCGTTTATCGCGAATACGCGAAGAAAATCAACGACCAATCTGAAAGAGCTTGTACGCTGAGAAGCATGTTTCAATTCAAGGAACGCGCTTCTATTCCATTGTCTGAAGTAGAACCAAAGGCTAATATTCTTAAACGTTTCGCTACAGGCGCGATGTCGTTTGGGTCAATTTCTTACGAAGCGCACAGCACGCTGGCCATTGCCATGAATCGCATTAAGGGAAAAAGCAACAGTGGCGAAGGTGGCGAAGATGAAGCGCGATTTGAGAAGAAACCGAATGGCGATTGGGAACGCTCCGCTATTAAGCAAATTGCTTCGGGTCGTTTTGGTGTAACCATCAATTACCTGAACAACGCGGTTGAGTTGCAGATAAAAATGGCCCAAGGAGCCAAGCCAGGAGAGGGCGGACAACTTCCTGGTCATAAAGTTGATGATTGGATCGGTCGTGTGCGGCACAGCACACCAGGCGTAGGCCTGATTTCGCCTCCACCGCATCATGATATTTACTCGATTGAAGATCTGGCCCAGCTCATTTTTGACTTGAAAAATGCCAATCCGAAAGCACGTGTCAATGTGAAATTAGTTTCGGAAGCCGGTGTTGGAACTATTGCCGCTGGCGTTGCAAAAGCAAAAGCTGATGCGGTGCTTATTTCGGGAGCTGATGGCGGACGGGTGCATCACCATTGAGTTCATTACGCCATACTGGTTTGCCGTGGGAATTGGGCTTGGCCGAGGCGCATCAAACTTTGGTTCAAGCACGTTTGCGTAGCCGAATGGTGCTGCAAACGGATGGTCAGATTCGTACAGGGAGAGACCTAGCCATTGCAACGCTACTTGGTGCAGAAGAATGGGGCGTTGCCACAGCTGCTTTAGTGGTTGAAGGTTGCATTATGATGCGAAAATGCCACACAAATACGTGCCCAGTTGGAGTGGCTACGCAAAACCCTGAACTGAGAAAACTTTTTACCGGAAAGGCGGATGAAGTGGTCAATATGTTTCATTTCCTTGCTGATGATTTGCGCAGAATTATGGCGCAACTTGGGTTCAAAACCATCAACGAAATGGTTGGACAAGCAAATGTGTTGAAGGTGAATGAAACCCCAAATCATTGGAAACTCAAGAATCTCAATCTACAGCCGATTCTCGAACAAGCTGTGCTAGCCAATGGCGATACACATCATAATAGTTCGAAGCAAAAACCGCTTGATAAAGAAGCGTTGGGTTATAAATTAAGAGCGTTTTCGAAGTCAGCAATTGAAGATGGAATTGCTGTAAAAGGCGAATTCCCAATTCTCAATATCGACCGCGCGGTTGGAACGTTGGTTTCCAGCGACATTGCTCAAAAACATGGCTCAAAAGGACTTCCAGAAAATAGTATTGACATAAAATTCATTGGTTCTGCTGGACAGAGTTTTGGTGCGTTTGCCTCCAAAGGAATTCGTTTCGAACTCGAAGGTGAATCAAATGATTACTTCGGAAAGGGGCTTTCGGGTGCAACGCTTATCGTCTATCCCGACAAGAAATCCAAGTTCGTTCCTCACGAAAACATCATTATCGGTAACGTGGCTTTTTATGGCGCCACTTCCGGAGAAGCATATATAAATGGCGTTGCCGGAGAACGATTCTGCGTGCGTAATTCAGGAGCTAGAGTTGTCGTGGAAGGACTCGGTGATCACGGTTGTGAATACATGACTGGTGGTCGAGCAGTTATTCTCGGAGCAATAGGAAGAAATTTTGCCGCAGGAATGAGTGGTGGAGTAGCGTACGTTTTTGACCCGAAAGATGAATTATCTGCCAATTGCAACATGGAAATGGTAGAATTTGAATCACCCGATGCTGAACAACAAGCCGAGATTAGAAGTATGATTGAGAAACATGTTGGTGAGACCAATAGCATGTTGGCTAAATCACTCTTGAAAAACTGGAAATCAACGTTAAAGTCGTTCAAAACGGTAATGCCAACCGATTACAAACGGGCGCTTGAATTAAAGAAGTCAAACACGAAAAGAGAACAATTGACTCATGGGTAAGCCAACAGGATTTTTAGAATTCGGACGAGAATTGCCCGCGAACCGAGACCCAAAAAGCCGAATTGAAGATTCGAAGGAAATTCAACTAAAGTTCGATGCTGAAAAGCTGAACAAACAAGCAGCGCGTTGTATGGATTGTGGCGTGCCGTTTTGCCACAATGGCTGTCCGCTTGGAAACAACATTCCTGAGTTTAACGATGCAGTTTACGAGGAAGATTGGAAAGAAGCGGCTGAAGTCCTTTTCAGCACAAATAATTTCCCAGAATTTACGGGCAGAATTTGCCCTGCGCCTTGCGAAGCTTCATGCGTTTTGGGTATTAATAAACCGCCCGTTACCATCGAGCAGATTGAAAAGGAAATTGCCGAAAAAGCATTTGAATTAGGTTTGGTTCAACCAAATATTCCGAGGAACAGAACCGGAAAGAAAGTTGCAGTTATTGGTTCTGGTCCTGCGGGATTGGCGGCTGCTGCGCAACTCAATTCTGTTGGGCATACGGTTAATGTTTACGAGCGTTCTGACCGAATTGGCGGTTTGCTTACTTACGGAATTCCTGATTTCAAATTAGAGAAACGAATCGTTGAGCGCAGAATCAAACACATGCGTCAAGAAGGCATAGTATTCAAAACCAATTGTGACATTGGCGAGAATGTGAAAACGGCTGACATCATGGATCAGTACGATGCCGTGGTTGTCTGCACGGGTTCTACTGTTCCGAGAGATTTGCCCGTGTCTGGTCGCGAACTTGATGGCGTTCATTTCGCCATGGATTTCCTTACGCAGGAAAATCAACGTGTTGCGGGAGATAAAATCAAACCGCAGGATGTGGTTGTAGCCACAGATAAACATGTGTTGGTGATTGGTGGTGGCGATACTGGTTCTGATTGTGTTGGAACGTCTAATCGACATAAAGCGAAAACGGTAACGCAGATTGAATTGCTCGAAAAGCCACAGTTAGAAAGAGGAGAAAAAGACCCTTGGCCACTATGGCCTGTGGTGCTTCGAACCTCCTCTTCGCACCAAGAAGGTTGCGAACGCCAGTGGGCGATGAATACCATGGCATTTCACGGGATGGAAGGGAAAGTTAGTTCGGTAGAATTGGTGGAAGTGGAATGGGTTGTTGCCAAAAACGGCCGGCAAAAAATGGCTGAAGTTGAGAACTCAGCAAAAATAATTCCATGCGATTTGGCTTTGCTTGCCATCGGCTTTCTGCATCCACAGCACACAGGATTGATTGCTCAATTAGGATTAGAATTGGATAATCGCGGAAATGTGTTGTGTGAAAACTACAGAACAAGCAATGAAAAAGTATTTGCCGCTGGCGATGCTAGAAGAGGCCAATCGTTGGTGGTTTGGGCTATTTCTGAAGGTCGTGAGGCTGCGCGTTCGGTTGATGAATTCTTAATGGGAACATCCGTTCTTGAATCTAAAGACCGTTCGTTATTGAGGGTTTAACCAAGTATTTCCAAGTCGCTTCTCACAGTAATTAGTGGAGCGAAGCGAATTCATTGTGGTATTCCGCCTTGGCCTTTAGAACTCTGCTGATGAATTTGATTATGCTAGGTTTTGCGCCTTTCACTTTTAAAAAGTGTTG
>DMRV01000126.1 GCA_003456455.1 Flavobacteriales bacterium | reverse complement strand
CTTTTTGGGGCGTGTCCCTCGCTAAGGGGTAGGCTCACACACAATCGGGTCAGGCTTTCCGCTATATCTTTTCCTTACCCTTTCCGCTGTGCTCAAGGAAGGAAAAGGATATCGCTTCTATCCCTCACGCTTCTCGTCCGAAGCATCTGTTTTCTCCTCCGCTTCTGCCGGTTTTGCAACTTCTGGTCTCGGTCTTCTCGGAGCACGATTGTCAGATCTTCCGCCCCCTCCTCTCCTATCACTTTCTAAACGAGGTTGTTTTTGCGGTTGCAACACATCCGAAGTGTATTCTTCAAAACGTTCGCGTTCACGCACAAGATCAATTCCCAGAAAAAGCGCATCTCTGAATGATTGCTCGCTAGCAATCCCTTTTCCAGCAATGTCAAATCCAGTTCCGTGATCGGGTGAAACACGAATTTTCGAAAGTCCTGCTGTGTAGTTTACGCCTTGATCGAAATTCAATGTCTTAAACGGAATCAAACCTTGATCATGATACATTGCTAATACCACATCAAATTGGTTGTAAGCCCCTGAACCAAAAAAGCCATCGGCCGCATAGGGTCCGAAAACCAAAATGCCGTCTTCCTTTGCTTTTTTAATTGCTGGCGCAATAATTTCCTGTTCTTCGGTTCCAATAACACCTCCATCACCATTATGGGGGTTTAACCCCAACACAGCAATTTTCGGTTGACGAATCCCAAAATCCTGTGGAAGCGTTTTTTCAAGAAAGCGGATTTTCTTAATCACACTTTCAAAAGAAAGGTGCTTGCCAATTTCGGATAGCGGCAAATGCCCCGTCATAAACGTGACTTTCAGGTTATCGCTTACCATCAGCATGGCGTGTTCTTCTACACCAAAAGCGTCTGCCAAATACTCTGTATGGCCTGGAAAATTGAATTCCTCTGACTGAATGTTGTGCTTATCTATTGGAGCCGTAAGCAACACATCAATCTTTCCGTCTTTCAAATCGGCCGTTGCGGCTTGCAAAGAGTTCAAAGCATACTCGCCACTTGCTGCTGTTGGTGTTCCAAGATTCAGCTCAACATCTTCAGTCCAAATGTTAAGCACGTTTGCGCGTTTCGGATTGGCTTTCTCAACAGAACTGATTTCCTCAAAACCGAAATCCTTGATATCCAATGCTTTTCGGTAATCGGAAGAGACCTTTTTTGAAGCATAAAGAATGGGAGTGCAAAGATCAAAAATGCGGTTATCCAAAAAGGTTTTGATTGCCACCTCTAATCCAACTCCATTCAAATCTCCACATGAAATTCCAACCTTAATTTTGCCAGTTTCTCTGCTCATTTCAACACCTGTTTTCTGTCTGTTTTGAACGTAAAAGGAAAGCCCTTTCCAATTCGTAAATTCGCGAACCCAAAAGTATCAACTTTAGCACATGATATATCGCTTTGTTCTATGCGAACACATTTGATTCATCGGTGTTTAGAAGCTTAGATGATGGATTGTAGCAAACTACTCGATAGAGCATTAAAAGCGGAGTTTCTCTCCGCAGAGGAAGGACAGTTTTTGTTTGAAAACGCTGGTTTAACGGATTTGATGTTCGTTGCAAATGAGCTGCGAAAAACCAAGCGAAATGATGGCAAGGTTACGTGGATTATTGACCGTAACATGAACACGACTAATGTGTGTATTGCCAATTGCAAGTTTTGCAATTTCTACCGCATACCGGGTCACGAAGAGAGCTATGTCACCGATATCAAAACCTACAAGGTTAAGATTGAGGAAACTTTCAGATATGGTGGTGAGCAATTGCTTCTGCAGGGTGGTCATCACCCTGAATTAGGGTTGAAGTTCTATGCTGATTTGTTTCGTGAACTCAAATCATTGTATCCAAATTTGAAGCTGCATGCACTCGGGCCACCCGAGATTGCGCACATCTCCAAGTTGGAAGGAATGAGTCATACCGATGTTCTCACAGAATTGAAAGCTGCTGGTATGGATAGTCTTCCTGGCGCTGGCGCAGAAATCCTCAATGACCGCGTGCGCAGACTCATCTCCAAAGGAAAATGTACGGGTAGAGAATGGTTGGAAGTGGCTGAGGCCTCGCATCAATTAGACATTACAGGTTCTGCAACCATGATGTTCGGACACATTGAAACATTAGAAGAGCGTTTTGAGCATTTCGTTTTGCTCCGCGAGGCTCAGGCTAAAAAACCTGCTCATGCAAAAGGATTCATCGCGTTTATTCCATGGCCATTCCAAGATGACGGAACGCTTTTGAGACGTGTGAAAGGAATTAGAAACAGTTGTACGGCAGATGAATATGTGCGAATGATTGCCATTTCGCGTATCATGCTTCCTAACATCGATAATATTCAGGCATCTTGGCTAACTGTTGGTAAGGAAACTGCCCAAATGTGTCTTAATGCTGGGGCGAATGATTTTGGTTCGATTATGATTGAAGAAAACGTGGTTTCTGCTGCTGGTGCACCGCACCGTTTTACAGCCGATGCCATTCAAGAAGCCATTCGCGAAGCTGGTTTTGAGCCACAATTAAGAACGCAACAATATGAGTACCGCGAGCTCCCGGCCGACATGGAACAGCAATTGATTGATTATTGACAATCTGTAACTACAATAAAATCTACCTTTAATAGGTTTAGATATTAGTCCAAATTAGAAATGAGAAAACTTCTCCCACTTGTGCTTATTCTGTTTGCTTCGTTTGGAGCACAGGCTACGCACAACCGTGCAGGAGAAATCAGGATTGAATTTTTAGGCGGATTAACCATTCGTGCTATCGTAACTACTTACACCGTTCCAGACAGCCCAGCAGACCGACCTTTTTTGGAAGTGCGCTGGGGTGATGGCAATCTTGATACGGTTATACGTTCAAATGGTGGTGGAGATGGGGTTGTAATCCTTCCGGGAGTAAAAAAGAACGTTTATATCTCTGAACATACGTATGCCAGTTCTTCTTTTAGCGGTTACACCATTTCGATGGAAGACCCGAACAGAAATGGCGGGATTCTGAATATTCCGAACTCCGTTAATGTTCCGTTTTACATTGAAACACACATTGATTTCGGACCTTTCAGCGGTTCTAGCAGTACGCCAATTTTACTAAACCCACCAATTGACGATGCTTGTTTTCAGCGGGTTTACGAACACAATCCAGGGGCATTTGATCCAGATGGAGATAGTCTCAGCTATGAATTAACTACTTGTTTGGGCGAAGGTGGAATTCCGATTGATAATTACACAATTCCGCCAGGCGCCACGATTAATGCAATTACGGGTACGCTAACGTGGGATTCTCCACAGCAACAAGGCGAATTCAACTTTGCAATTAAGATTATTGAGTGGAGACGATTGGAAGATGGAAGCTATGTAGAAATTGGCTTTACCATACGAGATATGCAGGTAACTGTGCTGACTTGCGATAACAATCCTCCAATTGTACATACGATTGATGAAATCTGTGTTGGCGTTGGTGATACACTAGAGTTCTTGGTTCAAGCCTGGGACCCAGATGGAGATCCAGTTACGCTTACAGGAAATGGCGGACCACTAGAACAAACGGTCAGTCCTGCCACGTTTAATCAGCCTGTTGCTGCCCAGGATACTGCCGAAAGCACGTTCCGATGGATTCCTCAATGCGACCATGTACAGCTGCAACCTTACAG
>DMRV01000484.1 GCA_003456455.1 Flavobacteriales bacterium | reverse complement strand
GACCATTGAACGCTTCCCATTCAGCTTTGTACGCTTTCGCGCGATAGAATGCATCGTAGAAAACTTGTTCCACTCCCATTCTTGTCTGCGGAAAACGAGAGGTGTAATACTCGCCCCAATTTGATTGCTTTACGTTTTCGCCAAGGGCGAATTTGATGTGACCAGCGGCATCCGCAATCTTCATTTCTTCAGGTAATTTCCCCCAGCGGAGCTTGACAAGTCCGCTTTGACCGCCAATTGGATTGGCAGAACCATGCAGCAATTGAGACGCAGTTACTCCGCCAGCCAACTGACGGTAAATGTTGATGTCTTCAGAGTTAACCACATCACCAATACTCACCTCTGCGGTTACGGCCTGTGTTCCTTCGTTCACACCTCTACTGATGGCAATGTGAGAGTGTTCATCAATGATTCCTGAAGTGACGTGCTTGCCTGTTCCGTCAATTTCTTTCACGCCAGCAGGAACGGAAAGGTCTTTCCCAACAGACTTGATTTTACCTGCTTCGAAATAGACATCCGTTTCTTTAAGGGTTCCGTCTTTCTCATTCGTCCAAACGGTAGCATTTCGGATAACGGTTGCTTCTTGCTTTGGCGCCTCCGTGTAGCCAAATGCCATGAATGGATAGACGACACTTCCGAGCACGGTATCTTTCTTCGCTTCGTCCTTTTTATCTTTTTCTCCTTTTTCCTTTTTCTCGTCTTTTTTCTTATCAATTTCAGACGAATAAGTCAACGACCAATTAGCCCAGTTGCCGTCAGCATCTTGCCCTTTTCCTAAGTAGTTTTTGCCGTCTTTTCTTCCAGTGAGTCGATACTTTGCTTTGGCGTCTTTCTCATCTGCAAATGAAATCGTGACCAGTTCGTTGCTTTGGCTGAAAGAAACATCCAGTTTCACACTGTCATTCTTCGTCAATTTAGCACTTGGTTTATCAACCGTTCCAGTCAATTCAAGTGTCCAAGACCTGCTTCCCATTTTTAGCGAGTAATTCGCGTTGATGGAATCGCCAGGTGCTTCGCTAAACTTGTACTGTTTGCCTTTTAGCCAATGTTCTAGAATCGTGTTCTTCTCGTTGAAAAGGTCTTTTGATGTGATTAAGAAGTTAGCGAGGTTTCCCTTTTTCAAAGATCCGACTTCATTCAGCCCGAGCATCTTGGCAGGAGCAGTTGTCAATGCTTCCAAGGCAGCTGCAGAATCCAATCCAGCTTCAATTGCTTTGCGAACTGCGGGCCAGAAATCAGATTCTTTATCCAAGCCTTCAATTGTTAATGCAAACGGAACGCCTGCTTCTTTTAGCGCTTTCGCATTGGATGGAGCCAACTCCCAATGCAGTAAATCTTCATAGCTCGCAAGTTGCGCATCAAACGGGTCTTCCACATCTAACGCATCTGGGAATTTGAGGGGAATAATGAACGAACCGCCCGTTTTCTTGATGGCGTCAATTCTTCTGTATTCAGTTCCGTTTCCGAGAAAAATGAACTGCTTTCCGAATTCATCTCCGACTTTATCAGCACGGAAAATGCTCAATAAGTCTGGTGCTTCACAAACCTGGGGGATTGATTGAACGCCATTCCAGGCCACCAATCCGAGGTTCATTTCCTTGGTATTATCATTCAGACTTGAATACCAATCAGCATCAAAATAAGTTTGACGCAAAAGGGCGATAGCTCCCATTTGCGAACTCGGGTAATTCTGACCCGATGTTCCTTTTGAGAAAGAATAATTGGCAGCAACATTTGCCTGAATCAGGTTTTCGTTTGAAGTTCCATCACCTGTTAAAACTAAGGCTGAAGTTCCACGAGCAATTCCATCTCTTACAAGAGAAACCGTTGATCCGAAACCTGCTTTTCGCAACGTTTCTGCTTTTTTCGAATCTGGAGTGAATTTCTCTGCAGCGCTCACTTCAGGGTTCAAGGCATCGTTCCAAGCGAAAGCGCCTTTTTTATCAGCATCGTACTGTGGACCCGGTTTATTCTTCTTCTCCTTTTTTGGTTGTTCAATTCCGTAGGTCGAAAATGCATCTATCAATGACGGATAAATATGTTTTCCTGAAAGGTCAGTTTCAATAGCGCCTTTGGGAACAGTAACACCAGATCCAGCTGCAATCACGCGGCCTTCTTTAACAAGAAGCGTGGCGTTTTCATACACAGTTTTGGCATCAACATGAACGGTTGCATTGGTAAAAGCGTAAACCGTAGCGTCCTTGTCTTGCACTCCGTTTCTTGGGAATGTGCTTTGGGCTTGAGAGTAGAAATTGGAAGTCAATCCAATCATCAAAACAAGCGAGAAAAATTTTCTAATCATTTGAATGGTTATCAACGGGCGCAAACTTACTGAAATTGAACACGGAACCTGTGTCACGATAGTTGCAGGAAGTGAAATGATTAGCTTTGCTACACAAACAAAAAACATGTACGAAATACTACTTCGCTCGCACTCAGGATTACGATGGATTCTTTTAGCCCTTGTACTTGGCGCCATTTTTCGGGCTTTCACCAATATGTCATCCGGAAAATTTACTCCGTTAGATGATAAATTGTCTTTGTTCTCTTTGATTTTCGCGCACATTCAGTTGCTTTTGGGTTTCAGTTTGTACTTCATCAGCCCATTTGTAAAATCGGCTATGGAAGCAGGCATGGGTGTAGCCATGAAAGACGCTGTAATGCGTTTTTGGTTGGTGGAACACTTGACAGGAATGCTAATCGGAATTGCGCTTATAACTGTAGGAAGAATTGCTGCTAAGAAAGCTGCTACCGACCAGGCCAAATTCAAGAAAATCGCAGTCTTTTTTACACTTGGATTGCTTGTGATTTTAGCAACCATTCCATGGCCATTCAGAGAGGCATTAGGAAGAGGTTGGTTCTGATGAACCAATTGTTGATTGCCTTTATTGTTGGAACGCTGCTGGCTTGCGGAAATGTGAATTCACAAAGCGCGGATTCTGAAATAGGAAAAGAGATTTACAAGACGTATTGTGTGGCGTGTCATGGTGCAAATGGCAAGTTGAAATTGAACGATTCTGCAGACCTTACACTGTCTGAGATGACATTAGAAGAACGCATTGAGAACATAACGGTGGGAGCAAGTATGATGCCTGCGTTTGGCGAAGTAATTTCTGAGGAACAGATTAAAGCCGTGGCTGTTTACTTAGATAAATTGAAAGAAGCGAAATAAATTTTGGGGAACTATTATACAACATCAGAGGAAGAGGAACAGACAGCAGTTCTGGTCGGATTAATCCAAAAGGAAGATACCGAAGAAAAGGTGGCGGAGTACATGGAGGAATTGGCTTTTCTCTCAGAAACTGCAGGACTTGTACCTCAAAAACGGTTTGTTCAAAAACTGTGGAAGCCCGACCCCAAAACGTTCATGGGATCTGGAAAGATTCAAGAAATTGATGATTACATCAAGGAGCACAAGATTAAAGTTGTGGTGTTTGATGATGACCTTTCTCCGTCTCAATTACGGAACTTGGAGAAAATATTTGCGATTAAAATTTATGATAGAAGCCTTCTTATTCTAGACATTTTTCAAGCGAGGGCTCAAACAGCACAGGCCAAAACACAGGTGGAGTTAGCACGTTACCAATACTTGCTTCCTCGCCTTACCAATATGTGGACTCACCTTGAAAGACAGCGTGGTGGAACTGGAACTCGTGGTGGAGCTGGTGAGAAGGAGATTGAAACGGATAGAAGACAAATTCGGGATAAGGTGTCGTTGCTGAAGAAACAATTGAAGGAGATTGACAAGCAAATGGCTACGCAACGGAAAAGTCGAGGTAGACTGATTCGTGTAGCCTTGGTTGGATATACCAATGTTGGGAAATCAACGATTATGAACATGCTTAGCAAGTCTAAAGTGCTTGCCGAGAACAAGCTCTTCGCAACACTCGATACTACTGTGCGGAAAGTGGTAATCGAAAACCTTCCGTTCCTGATGTCTGACACGGTTGGATTCATTCGAAAACTGCCTCACCAGTTGGTTGAAAGTTTCAAATCAACATTGGATGAAGTTCGCGAGGCTGATATTCTTCTTCATGTTGTAGACATTTCTCATCCTGAGTTTGAAGATCACATTAGAGTTGTGAATGAAACACTCACGGATATTGGAGCCAGAGATAAGAAGATTATCATGGTCTTCAATAAGATTGATGCCTACACCTATGTTAAAAAGGATGAGGACGACCTGACAGAAACCACACGTGAAAACTGGAGTTTGGAAGACCTGAAGGCCAGTTGGACAACCTCAATGAATGAGGATTGCATCTACATTTCAGCCACCAAAAAGCAGAACATAGACGAACTCCGCAGCTTGCTTTATGAACGGGCCAAAGCCGTTCACATCACGCGGTATCCGTACGATAAGTTGCTTTACTAAGTGTTGTCGTTTAGGAGAACGAAAAGGTGGGTTTCAATTCAACGAGCATGAGAAATGGAGATGAGTTTAAAACGACCTTGGAACGCCTTAACACGTACATTTCAACGTACATAGATAATGTGACGGAAGAAGAGCAAAAGGCGCTTCAAGGATTGCTCCGTGTTACCTCGTACCACAAGGGCGACCTAATCTTCAAACAAGGAGAAATACCCAATATAGTTTGCTTTCTCATCACTGGAGCTGTTCGTTTCTTCTACGTAACGGAAAACGGCAAGGATCACACCACTAACTTCGGTTTTGAGAATGAACCAGTCGTACCGTACGGAAGTTTTGTAGAGCAAGTACCATCTGGCATATCGATTATTGCACTGGAACCTGTAGAGTTGGCATGGTCGAGCAGAGAGGATTTTAACAGCTTCATGGCGAAGCACCCAAGGTTTCAGGCAGGGATTGCCAAGTTGCTGGGCGAATATCTTTTTAAGGGCGGTCAGCAGTTAAATCTTCTTCGGATTGGTTCATCAAGAGAGCGCTATGAAAAACTCCGTACGATGCAGCCAGAAGTCATTAATCGAGTTCCGCTTACGCACATTGCTTCTTACCTCGATATGGCTTTGGAGACTTTGAGCCGCGTTAGGGCAGGTAAATTGTAATCGGTTGCTTTATTTGACGAGCGTCAAATTTTTTACTGAATTAGAACGCCAAATTTGTCTCGCACTATTAAATCGATTGAGTAATGGATATTCCGTTTTTTGAGAAGTTGGTATTTGAAGTTTGGCGAGTGGCCCGAGACTACCTCATGTTTGCCAGCGCTACGTTCTTCCTCTTTTACGTGGTATTGCGAAAGCCCCTGTGGTTTAGAAAGGTTCAACAAAAGATGCCCAAGTTCAGTGATTATCGAAGAGATTTTCTCTACTCAACACTATCGACAATCATCTCGGGAGTGACTATTGTTCTTACTTTTTATGTGGCATCTGACTACCATAACGTCTACATGGAGATTGAAAAATATGGCATCGCCTACTACGCTTTCACTTTTTTCTGGATGTTCTTTCTGCACGATACATGGTTCTACTTTATGCACAGAGCAATGCATCATCCCGTGCTTTTCAAACGCGTCCATCTTATTCATCATCGTTCTACTAATCCTTCTCCTTGGACGGCCTACGCTTTTCATCCGCTAGAAGCAATTTTAGAAGCTGCTATCCTACCAATTATAGCCTTTACGCTGCCTGTTCATGTTTCAGCAATCATCTTTTTCTTTCTTTTCCAAATCATTTATAACGTATACGGACATTTAGGTTTTGAAATACTGCCTAAGGGCTTTCACAAAAGCAGATTTGGGAAATGGGTGAACACTTCCACAGCACATAACCTTCACCATCATAAATTCAATGGGAATTACGGGCTGTACACGCTCTTTTGGGACCGATTATTCGGTACGGTTCGGGAAGATTATGATGCGACTTATGAGAAGGTAACGAGTAGACCCCGGAAAGAAGCTGCAGCTCCAAGTTTTATCCCAGCACGAAAGGGCTAAGTTGTTGTATTAGTCAATCCGTTGTGAAACGGTCTTTACCGTCACAGCGGCAAGTGGTTTCTTCAATGCGTATTCCGCTTTCGCGAAAGTATCTTCCAACGCTTCTGGAAGATTTACTGAAACCGCGTCTTCATCATTTCCAACCTTACATCGGAACGGATTATCTTTCTTCATTGCAAGGTAAATGTCCCAGAGTGTGATACTCATCGCTGGTCGGCCTAAATAGTAACCACCGCCAATTCCTTGCTTAACTTTTATCAATCCAAATTCCTTCAATCGCCCCACAATTCTCCTCACAACAACAGGGTTTGTACCAATGCTTTCCCCCAATTCCGTACTGTTGACAAGCGCTTTATCGGTTCTATCGAGATAAACACAAATATGAATGGCGTTGGTGAAAGTTGAATCGATTTGCATGGATGGAATTTGCTACAAATGTAACTCTTAAAGTTTTTCTGAGCTCGTTATTTATCGAATTTTCACGCTTCAATTTCATTGTCTAAACTTGTCGAAAATCCAAGAACATGAGCGCTTATATATTCGATGCGGTACGCACCCCAAGAGGAAAAGGAAAACCAGATGGAGCTTTGGCTTCGGTAAAACCTGTTGACTTGCTGGCTTTAACCTTCAAGGCTATTAGAGACAGGAATAACCTTGATACCAATTTGGTAGAAGATGCCATTATTGGATGTGTGAGCCCCGTGAAAGACCAAGGAGCGAACATCGCTAAGGCAGCTGCTATTGAAGCAGGCTATGCCGAAACTACCGCTGGTGTTCAAGTGAACCGGTTTTGCGCCTCAGGTTTGGAAGCCATCAACATGGCTGCAGCCTACGTTGGAAGTGGAAATGCAGATTTGTTGGTTGCTGGTGGATTAGAAAGCATGAGCCGTGTTCCGATTGCTTCTGATGGCGGACCGATGTATGACGACCGTGATTTTATCACAAAGCATGGCTTGGTTCCACAAGGGATTTCTGCCGATTTGATTGCCTCTAAATTCGGTTACAACCGTACACAGTTAGATGAATTTGCAGCACGTTCTCACGGCAAAGCAGATGCTGCTTGGAATGAAGGTCGATTCGCCAAGTCTATTCTTGCTGTGAAAGATGCTGACGGAAATTTGCTTTTAGACAGAGACCAAGTCATTCGTCCTGGAACATCTGCTGAAGGATTGACGAAACTAAATCCATCCTTCCAAAAATTGGGAGATATGGGGTTTGACCAACTCGCATTGAATAAATACCCAGAAGTTGGAACAATCAATCACGTTCATCACGCTGGAAACTCGTCTGCATTAGTAGATGGCGCGGCTTTAACGCTTATTGGAAGTTTAGAAGCAGGCGCTTCTCAAGGACTGAAGCCACGCGCTCGAATTCGTTCAATGGCGCTAACAGGAACAGAACCAACTATCATGCTTCTTGGCCCAGCTCCCGTTACCAGAAAAGCTTTGAAAAAAGCTGGAATGGAAATCGGTGATATTGACCTAATTGAAGTAAACGAGGCTTTTGCTTCCGTTGTGCTACGCTTCTTAGAAGACCTAAACATTGACGAGAACAAAATAAACGTCAACGGTGGCGCCATCGCCATGGGTCATCCGCTTGGCGCAACTGGCGCGATGCTGATGGGAACGTTAATTGATGAGCTAGAGCGTCAGGACAAGCAAACTGGTCTTGTTACACTTTGCGTTGGTGGCGGAATGGGAATCGCTACGATTATTGAGCGGGTTTAACGTCCAATTTCCAACTTCAACCCTTCACTATGCGTAGTAAACTCAGGCGCATACATGCATTGTAGTTGTGAAATTCCATTGCTGAATGTTCCTGCTTGTGTTACGTTCAGGTCATATTCAAAAACGAATGTCCCTTTAGGTAAGTAGCCAAAGAAGAAATTCATAGCCACATCGGTTGTGGAGCGGTAGAAACTCAGCCCTTCTTGAAACTGAGCACCAGACAATTGCTTTCTAGGTTCAAAACTGGCGGCACGCATGTCTTTCAGATGCACATACTCCATGTGGCGGTCGGTTTCGAGTGTGATTTTCACACGAACTCTATCTCCAACAGAAAGCGATGTGGTGGTATCCAACTTTTTCATCAACGGACCATTTTCGGTGTCTTCCAAAAGCATCACTTCGCGCTTCATCTTGATCGGATTGTCTGTCACGCCTGTGATTTTATCCAGGTCCTCGAAATACTGCCAGTAAACAGCGCCCCAAGCCAAACCTTCGTTGTCTTTGGTCACGGTGATATTTCCCATTTCGGGAGTGATGGAATTCTTCGTCCAATTCGTCTTGAAATAACCCGTGCCAGCTTCCGTTTTCAGGTCTTTGTCCGTTCGTGGGTCGATGGTTTCGTTACCGAGTTTGATGGAAACCATCGCTTCCGTATCGAAGGTTGTGTTTCCGGTAGAGAGCAGTGCATAGCACGCTACAGCAGTCGCTTTGGTAGTTTCCCAACTTTGCGTTTGTTTCTGCTTCAGCAGCCAGATGTTCATCTCCGAAACCATGTCGGCATCTTGCGCTACTTCGTGGAAAGCCTCCAAGATCATCACATGGTTTTCAATCGGAGCTTGGTGCCAATAATAGCCTTTGTCCATTGCCCAATACGTTCCGAATTCTTCGCTGTTCAAAGCCGTTTCGCGCAGCGAGACAATCACCTTTTTCGCGTCAGCCTCAAATCCTGAACGGTTCAAAATGACAGCCGCCAATCCTTTCTGCGAAGCATCGAGTTTTGTCCATTTATCGCGGATGAGTTTCACGATGAGGTTGTAAGTGGTTTGCGGCTTGCCTTTCAACTTGAAATCATCTAACCAAAACGAACGCGCGTAAGTCATATGTAAATCAGTCCAACTTGGCGCGTAACCCTTTTCTTTCAACGCTCTTCGGTCATAGTATTTCACCATTTCCTCATCAAGAAATTCGATGGCGTTTGAAAGCATGGTTTCCGTTTCAGCATCCATTTCCCACACACCCATTTTCCGCATTTTGCCAAAACCTGAGACGATGTAACGGGTAATGTACATATCTGAACTCATTCCGTTAAACCAACCCCAACCACCATCGGGCTTTTGGTTTTGTTTCAACTTTTTGAGTACAATCTCGAGTTCAGATTCCATTCTGTCTGTGTCGAAAAGCTCAGCAATTCGTCTTCGCTGCTCCGTCTCATTCTGCGCATCGCGCACCCAAGGAGTTTCGGTCAGCAACGCTTGTTTCAGCTCTGGGTTTTTCTCCAATTCCGATAAAAACGCATCGCCTTCTTTGTTCTGCGCTGCACTTTTCCATTGGTCAAATACACGCTTAACAGCTGGGTCCGAATTGGCCAAATGTGTTCCAATTGCATTCGAATAATAGCGGCTAAAAATCTGCTCCGAACATTCGTAAGGGTACTCCATCATGTACGGCAACGAAAGCACCGCCAACCAAATCGGATTAGGCGTGAATTCGAGCGTTAACGAATGATTCCGTAGCGTTGAAGATGTGTTGTTCTTCAATTTGTTGAACGTAAACGTATGTGTTCCTTTTCCCCTTACAGGCAGCGGCATACTTTCGGTAACCAACATGCGATTCGAAAGCACAGGAATTGTCTTTTCCTCGCCATCCGAATGTTTATCTGACCATGCTTTTGTGGTGAATTTGATAGCTGCTATTCCTTCGGGAACATTGATTTCCCACGATGCAATCGCTGAACCATTCTCAATTCTTAATTTTTCATTCTTAATTCCTAATTCAAGTGCTTTTCCTGTAAGTGCATTCTTCAATTCTAATGATGCATTAGCTGTTAAAACAGCACTATCTAACACATTCACCTTTACTTGAAAAACGAGTTTATCGCCTTCCCGAACAAAACGCGGGTAGTTTGGCGTAATCATCAACTGCTTTCGCGTAATCACCTCTTCCGTAATCGTTCCTATTTTCAAATCTTGTGTGGTGGTAAGTCCCATGAACTTCCACTTGGTCAATGATTGTGGTGCATTGAATTTCAGCTCAATCACCCCATTTTCGTCCGTTTTCAAATGCGGGTGAAAGAAAACCGTCTCACTGAAATCAGAACGCATTTTGATTTCCTTAGGTGGATTGTTTTCCTGAATTTGGGCTTCCATCTCACGTTTAGCTTTTTCAAAGTTCGCAACGCTCCCTGTGCTTCTATCAGGTGACATGTTCTGTCTTATTGTCTCTTCCGAATCTTCCTCAACAGCCATTTTATCTGCCATCACCATTCCGCGATTCCCACCACGAGACATAGAAGCCGTTTCCAGCGTTTTGTAGCGCATTCCTCGTCCGAAATAATACCCGAACCAATTCAACTCTTCGAAATTCCGCTGCACAGCCGAACTCGGATATTTCATCCAACCACGGTTCCAAACCTGAGATTGTGCACGATTAAAAGAACTTGTTTCCCAGTTGAAACGTGGATTCATAAACCGGTATGGGGTGAGGTTCCAGTTGTTGGCCGCCAACACATCCAACGAAGCATCGTACATGGTTGTCAGCAATTCCGCTTTAGCTGCTTTGCCGCTCTTGTCAATAATCTTCAACGTCCATTCTTCTTTGTCATCGGGTGACATTTCCTCGCGGAAGGTTTCCAACTTCACATCTAACTGCTTATTGGTGTATGGAACAGAAATGGTTTTAGACCAGCTCAGGAGTTCATTATTCTGAATAGCCGTGACGTGAATCTGCGCATTTCCACGCCATTCTTCCGTTACCGGAATGCTGATTTTCTGCTGTGTTCCAGCAGCAGAAACTTTCTTCGCATAAATCAACTTATTGGTGTTAAAACCCTTCTCTTTCACCTCAATTTCAATCAGAAAATCAACCAAAGCGTAGGACGAACCAACCAAGAACTCAAGTGTTTGGCCTGGTTCATACTTATCCTTCAACGCATAAAACCAAGACGTTGCGGTAAAGGGCAGTGTTTTGCTTTCAGCATCTACCAAATTGTAATACTGTTTCTGAATCACTTCCGTTCCAAACGCATCTTTACCTGTCAGTTCGACTAGATAGTATCCTTGTTCATTATTGCTGATGGAAGAGAAGTTGACTTCGTTCGATTCCACAGTTTTCACCACAGACCGCAGCACATTTTTTTCCTTTTTCCACGTTTGAAAATCGCCTTCATCGGTGTATGCATCGTTCGGAAATTGCTGCTCGTATTCAGCTTGCTTCAAGTAGAATTGGTCAGGCGACTGCCATTTACGCTTTCGCAGAATTCGCTCATTCGGAATCAGTTTCCACACATCTACAGTAACCTCAGCGTTCTGGCTTTCACCCGATAAGTTGGTGGCTGAAACGGTGTATTCATCAAGCTCGTTTTTCTCAATGGTTGATGGAATATCCATGTTGACATCGAGCGAATGATAGCCAATAGAAACATTGGCTGTTCCCGTTTGCATCTCACCACTTTGGTCCGTTACATCCGTCTCAATCTGATAATTAAAAACCGGCTTGTATACAGCCTTAACCGATGGGTCTGGCTGCGCCTGAAACGTAACGTTAAAAACCCCCGAAGCATTGGCCGTTGCAGTACCGAACGCTACTTGCTTTGGCTGCGATTGCGGCATCCAACCCCAACATAGCCACCGATAAGGGAACCGCGCTGTTCGCGTTACGCGATATTTGATTTCCGCACCATCCAGCGGCATGCCAGCATACGACATGGCGGTGCCAGAAACGGAAACAGTATCGTTTACGCGGTATTGTTCTTTGGGTTGATTGACCGTTACCTCAAACTTTGGCCGCTTGTATTCCTCCATTCTGAACGAATGCGAACCACTCTCATTCCCAATACGAATAATACCATTCAGTCCGCCAGTTGGCGCGATGAATGTTCCTGAAAACGTTCCGAAAGCATTGGTTTTTAGGCTGAGTTTGCTCACCTCTTGTCCATTGGCATCAAACAACTGCACGGTCGTGGTTTTATCAATCAGCGGCTTTACTTCGGAACCGTTGCTAGACAGCGTGATTCCCTTAAATTGAATAACCTGACCTGGTCGATAAATCGCCCGATCCAAAAAGAAGTTCGTTCGGTCATTCCAACGAATGTCTTCCTTATTCCTGTGAGCATAAACGTTATCGGCACCAATAAATTTATCCTCTTCTGAATACACATCCGTAGTTAACCCACGGTAATTCTGGCTTTGTCCTTTCCAAACCGCTTCGCCCTTGTTGTCGGTCGTAAGTGTTTGCTCCAGTTGCATTTTATTGCTACGCGATTTACGGTCGTAAATCATCGATACCAATTCAATTTTGGCGTTAGAAATAGGCTTTCCTGAGTTTCGGGAAACCACCTTCAAAAGCGTTTCGCCCAAATCATTCGTTCGCTTAATAAGTGCTAAATCTGTAACGGTGATGATGCTGTACGCCACCACATCTGCATTAGTAGAAAGCCGCTTGTCGGAACCTGTAAAAATCACATATGTTCCGATAGGCAAACCACCCCATGGAAGCTCGATGGTGTGCTGTCTGAAATCTCCTGGGTTGGGTACATCAAACGTTTTTTCAGAAATGGTTTCTGAGTTTGATTTCAGCCAATTAACTAGCTTCTCTCCGTAATTCTTACGTGCATTTTCGCGGTATTCCATCGGGTCGAGTTTGGCTACGCGAACATGAATTGGCCATGTTTTAGCGATAGCATCGCCCGCATTTCGATAACTGAAAAGAAAACGGAATGGCTTGTCAGGCAGCGTATTTGCTTCTGCTTCCATAGACCAAGAACGCTGCTGAAT
>DMRV01000399.1 GCA_003456455.1 Flavobacteriales bacterium | reverse complement strand
AGCTTTCACGTACAATTCAAGCTCTAACTCTCCAGTAGGAACTTTCTTAATAGCGCTAGCAGCAGCGGCAACATCTCCTGCAAAAGCAGGTGTTTCTCCAACTGTTCTAGATTCAAAAACGCCATTAAACAATGCCGTATTGAAGAAGTCGTTGAATAGAAGACCAGCATCAGGACTTGATGCGTGAACATCTGACCAGTTTGCTTTGATGTAAGAGAAATAGTCAGACTCGTTTCCAGCCCATTTCATTAAAGTCTCTTGAAACTGTCTTGTGTCAAAAAGCGGTTGAATAGTTGGCTGAGTTAAGCTGTAGCTTCCTGCTTGTGGCTCAGAATCGTTCCAGCTTTCCAAGTAATGGTTGTCTGGAGCGAGGTAAGTAACGCCAGTAGCAGTCTCATCCAATCTGTCTGCAAATGAAACAGTCAAACCAACCTTTGCTAAACCAGCATTGAAGTCAGCAGCTTTTCCGTAAGAATAGCTCGGATTCACACCATGTATAAGCAATGCACCAACTTTACCACCTTTCATATCAGCTACAAGTTGATCCATTTCTGAATCCAAACCTGCCTTGATGTAAAGTGGGTTAGCCATGTTCAGTGTAGAACCATAATTGCCCAAAAGGTTATTAATGGCATTAACTACAGTTTGAACACCAGCGTCATTTGAATTAGATATAACGATGCCTTTTCCTTTCGCAGCAACCAATTCCTTGGCAGCTTTTGCGATAGTAGCGTCATATTCAGAAGTCCCTCCGCTCAAAGTGTTTCCACCTGTTGCAGAAGCAACTTTATTATAAAGACTGATAATAGCGTCAGCGTTTTCAGAAGGTTTGATGGCTACACGCACATCAGCATTACTTCCTGCAAGAGACATGTTTGACTCAAACTGGAAATGACGTGACATCTTTCCGCCTTTCGGGCTACGCATTTTTCCATAACCAACAGCGTTTGCTGGTCCATTAGGGAATCCTGCTATAAAATCTGCTCCAAAACTTACTACAACTTCAGCGGCAGCAAAATCATAAGAAGGAAGTGCTTTAACACCGAAGCAGGCCTCATTGGCTTCCAACGCACCTGAAGCCGAAACAGCATCATAAGTTACGTGCTTTACACCCTCACCATACTTTGCAGCAAACTCAGCAACAGCCTTCTTGGTTGAAGGACTGATGATTGTTTCGGTAAGAATAACAATAGAACCACCATCCTCACCTAACTTGGCAAGCGCTGCTCCAACTTCCGCATCTACGGTTGCCCAATCAGTGGCTTCACCACTTTTCATCGGAGTTATTGCTCGTGCAGAATCATAAAGACTTAGAACAGAAGAGTTCACACGGGAGTTAATCGCTCCACTAGTCAATTTAGATTTCTTGTTCCCAACAATTTTGATTGGACGACCCTCACGAGTCTTTACCAGAATACTCGCGTAATCTGTTCCATCAAAGAATGTGGAAGCATAATAATTAGGAATACCAGGGGTAACCTCTTCTGGCTTGTTCAAATACGGAATCGACTTGGTGACAGGCGTTTCACAAGCCGCCAAAGTGGCTGCTCCAACGCTAAAACCTAGAAACTTCAAAAAGTCCCTTCGTTTTGTACTGCCTTCGTCAAGGTTCTCGCCTTCCAATAAATGTTCAGCTGTTTCTTCGGGTGCAAATTCATTCTCAGCACGTTCCTGAAACTCAGGTGTGTTGTGAAGCTGATCTAGCCCTGTCCAATATTTTTTGGTTTTGCTCATGTTAGAGTTTCCAAAAATCTTTATTCGTTAATTCTAATAATGACACTTTGCACATTCCAAACCACCGATTCGCTCAACAGTAACTGGGTCACCATCATGCCAAGAAGGCGTTCTTTCGTGCATGTCTTCGTAATATCCGTTGTCAGTAACCTGTACCGATGTTTCGCGGTGACAGTTGATACACCATCCCATTGTTAATGGAGAATGCTGCTCAGCAACACCCATTTCTTCCATTGCACCGTGACATTCTTGACACTCAATCTTTCCCACTACCACGTGCTGTGAGTGATTGAAGTAAGCAAGGTCCGGGAGGTTGTGTACACGCACCCATTCTAAAGGTGTTGGATTGTCTCCATAAACCTTCGTTTCCGGGTTATAATCTAGCGCAGCGTAAATTTTTCCAATCTCCTCTGTTCCGCTAGGCCCTTCCTGAACGTATGTATGACAATTCATACACACATTAAGAGATGGAATATTAGAGTGCTTTCCTTTTTCAGCGCCTGTGTGACAGTATACACAGTTAATACCATTTTGACCAGCGTGAATCTTGTGGGAGAATGCAATCGGTTGGGTTGGCTTGTAGCCCTGATAAACACCAATATTCATCAAGTCTTGAACTCCCCATTGTAGGAACAGTAGTGTTCCAACAAGGATGGTTACTCCAGACCAGCCACGATGCGTAGCCATCCAATGTGTAATTGAACCCCATGTTCCGAGCTCTTCAGGAGCATCAACCCCTTCTTTCTCACTAACAAGCTGGGTTAATGACCGTCTTACACTACTTAGAATAAATACAAGAACAAGTAAAAGACCACCGATAGCAATTAATACATTACGAAGCGTTCCTTCATCCAATGTTCCTGAATCAGAAACTTCAGCAGCACCTTCCGCAGTAACTGGAGTCACTTCAACAGGCGGAGCGTAATTTTTTACATAGTCAATAATGGCAATAATCTCCTCATCAGCTAGGTAGCCGAAAGCAGTCATAGCTGTTGGGCTATACTCTTTGATTTCGTTTGCGTAAGCGTCTCCGCTTGCAATCATTGCGTCCGGGTTTTTGACCCACTTCACAATCCACTCTTCAGATGGAGCTCTTTCGGTAATTCCTTTTAAACCAGGACCAACCAACGCCTTCTCTGTAGGAAGGTGACAAGTAGCGCAATTTTGCTTGAACAACTTTTCTCCATCCTGAGCAGACGCTCCCAATGAGGAGAGAAAGATGAGCGTTGTAAATACAAGTGAAGACAGTCTCACTGAGCTACTTCTTTTAATGATCTTATCGTTTACCAACACCTTGATTTTGTTGACTTTTTCAGCCTAAAAAGACCGCTTTTTTAACAGGGGCAAAAATAGTATTGAAACTAATCGGGGTATGCTTTTTCGTTAAAATCTCATAATTTAGAACCGTTCTAAATAATCACGGAACAATTGTAGCGTATCGATAAAGTAAAACCGTTTTTTCGTTCTTTGTCGCCATGCGAAAGCTGTACACTTTTATCGTAGTAATCTTTTCAATTGCTGCTTTCTGTGAGGAAAGTATAGGGCAACAATCATATTATGACGTTGTTGATTCCGCTCTTGCCATAGAAAGAGACGTGCGTCTCGATTCACTGGTTATGCGTCACAGACGTATAAATCAGCAGAAAAATGGGTTTGAAGGCTACCGAGTACAATTGTTTTCGGGTACTGGTACTGAGGCACGGCTGCAAGCAAATAATCTCCGAGCAGAATTTATGGGTCTAAACCCAGACATTCCCGCCTACCTTATTTACCAAGCGCCTAACTTTAAAGTTCGCGTAGGAGATTTTCGCACAGAATTGGAAGCTATCCGTATGCAGCGCGAACTCTCGTATCAATTTCCAGGCGGGTTTGTAGCCAGAGACCTCATCAAGTTTCCTAAGCTGAGTATTGAGCAGGAAAAAGAAGAAGAGGAATTGGAAGTACCTCAAGAAGGCAATTTGTTGCCTGAATAATCGGAACAAATTTTCTTGATAGCTCTCTTGGCGGATCAAGGCAACGGTGATGTACAGTGTCCGTTAATAGCTTGAAGTAGATGTAATTCCAATTGATACGTATGGAATACTTCGCTTATTATAGTCTCATTCTAATACGAAATTACTTTCTTCGCCATTGAGAAAAATGCCAATCCCTAAAATGCATAAGACGTACAGTTTCTTGGTTTTTATGATGACAATGCTGTTATCAGTTGTGACGTATGCACAAGACGAAACATTTGCAGGTGGTGCTTGCGGTGCTGGAGCTATTTCTGGCACTTGGACGGTTCCGTGTGGGGTTACTTCTATTACGGTTGATGTTTACGGTGCCGGTGGTGGAGGCGGTGGAGGAGCCGATGGTTCCAATGGAGGGGTTTTCTGTGGTGAAAATAATGGTGGAGGCGGTGGAGGCGGTGGCGCTTACACTACAATAACCATCAATGTAACGCCTGGTTCCTCCTTTACATATAGTGGTGGTTCTGGAGGTTGCGGTGGTAATGGAGGTGGTGAGTGTGATGATGGAGATAATGGTGGAAATGGAGGTACGAGCACCTTTTCTGGAACTGATGCCGGAGGTACGCCAATCAACTTGAGTGCAGGTGGAGGACAAGGTGGTAGAAGAGCTGAAAGTAATGGTCCCGTTGGTGGAACATCCACAGGCGGAGCAGCCACAGGAGGTACAACAAATACTGCAGGTACTGGTGGCGGTGGTGCACAACCCGAGGGAACGCGTATAGGTGGAGTTGGCGGTGCAGGCGCAGGACCGTTAGGCGGTGCAGGCGGAACAGCCGGAGTTAATACAAGTAGTCCGGGAGCTACATATGGTGGAGGAGCTGGGGGTGGAGGAGACAGCAATGGCGGCAATGGTGCCCCCGGAGCAATCCTCATCACTTTTGTAACATCAACAGGCCCATCGGTAACACCAACAGTTAATGCAACTGCGGCAACATGTTCATCAGCCGGAACGGCAACCATTACCAATTATGTAGCTGGAGAAACGTATGTTTTTGCTCCTGCTGGACCAACTGCAGGAGCGGGTGGCGTGATTACAGGAATGACACCCGGAACAAGCTACACCGTAGCGGCAGGAGCGGGCACATGTGCTTCAGCACCTAGCGCTCCGTTTAGTGTAGATGCAGCAACAGGTTCAGTAGTCGACCCCATTGTGGCAACTACAGCAGCATCGTGTAATGCGGATGGAAGCAGTACAATTACCACATACAATGCAGCCAATACATATGACTTTACACCAGCCGGACCAACCGTTGGCGCTGGCGGTGCGATTTCAGGAATGACCGTAGGCACCAGTTACACGGTAACGGAAAGTGACTTAACATGCACCTCAGCACCAAGTGCTCCGTTTACGAACGATGCGCAGTTTCCAGCGCCTGTCATCACCATCACAGGAACGTTAACTCATTGTGCCGGAAACAGCACAACCATCACAGCAAATGGTGGGGTAAGTTATATCTGGGATGATGCCGCAAACAGCACAACTCAAGATATTACTGTTACACAGGGAACTTATAATGTTGGTGCGTTAGATGCGAATGGTTGTCCAGGAACAGCTTCAGCCACCGTAACCGAAACACCTCCTTTTCCTATCACATTTACAGGTGCGCTCAGCCATTGTATTGGAGGAAGCACAGATATAACCGCAAGTGGAGGAACAAGCTATGTATGGAACGACCCTGCCAATAGCACCACAGCAACAGTTACCCTCTCCGCAGGAACATATACCGTAACCGCTTATGATGCAAACCAGTGTGTAAGTACAGATGATGTAACCATTACCGAAAGCGCAGCACCCGTTGCAGCCTTTGCCGTGGTTGATGCCTGTACAGGAGATGGAGTTCAGTTTATAGATGCCACCACCATTGCCACAGGTGCTGTTACAAATTGGGATTGGGACTTTGGCGATGGAAACACCTCAACACTTCAAGGTCCAATACATATTTACGCCACACCCGGTACCTACGATGTAACGTTGGTGGCAAGTTCAGGTAACTGCACCGACCAAATTACCCTGCAAGCAAACTCATTTCCAAACCCCGTGGCCGATTTTACAACCGCCAACGTGTGTGTAGGAACAGATGCCACATTTACCGATAACTCAACCGTTACAGGTTCCACCATCGCGCAATGGGCGTGGGATTTTGATGGATTGGGAAATGCGGTTCAGCCATCACCAACCTATGTATTTCCAACAGCTGGTACGTATAACGTAACGGTCGGAGTAATCACAGCCGATTTTTGTGCCGATACCCATACAGAGCAGATTGTCATTTTTGCAGCACCCGTTCCAGCTTTTACTGCAACAGCTGCTTGCGAAGGTGCAGCAACCACTTTTCAAAATCAGAGCACCGGTTCAGCCGGACAAGCATGGGACTTTGGAGATTTGGCAGGAACATCACTACTTACTTCACCAACATATACGTATGCAGCCGCAGGTACATACCCAGTTACGTTGGGAGTTACTTCTTCAGATGGTTGCGTTAGTGCACTTATTCAAGACGTAACCGTTAACCCGTTGCCAGCAGTAGATGCTTTAAGTACAGACATCCTATGTGCGGGAGAAACAAATGGTACGGCCGCTGCAACTGCCGCAGGAGGAACAGCACCATACACCTATCAATGGACCGATATCTTTCAATCCACCACCACACTTATCGAGAATCTTGGTCAAGGCCCGTACACCGTTACCGTAACAGATGCCTTGGGTTGCAGTGCAGATACAACCGTTATTGTTGTCGAACCAGCACTAATCAGAGTTGAGCTCGTTCCCGGGAATGATACCTGCGGTTTAGGCAATGGAGCCGTTCAAGCAGTAATGATTGGAGGAACAGCACCTTTCGTTTACCAGTGGTCGGCCATTAACGATTCCGCTTCTATCTATTCAGAGGATATAACGCCTTCTGGCTGGAACACCAACCTAGACCCCGGAACCTATTCTGTACTTGTAACCGATATTGGTGGGTGTACCACCACTGCTTCAGCTACAGTTGGTCAAATACCTTCACCCGTTGCAGCATTTACCACGCGTTCTAAACCAGAAGACTTCATAGACCCAACCGTTCAGTTAATTAACCAAAGCACAGGTGCTACTTCGTATGAATGGCACTTGGGCGAAGGAAACATCAGCTATGCAGAAGACCCGTTGTTCGATTACGATAGTTCAGGCGTTTACCTCGTTATGCTAGTGGCGTACAACGAACCAGAATATGGCTGTGCCGATACCACCTTCGGCTATGTAGAGGTAGACCCGATGTTCACCTTCTATGTACCAAATGCCTTTACTCCAGATGGCGATGGCATCAACGACACGTGGGTACCGCAGGGCGAAAGCTTCGAATACGAGAGCTACAACGTTCAAGTCTACGACCGTTGGGGTGGCCTAGTCTGGCAAACCGACAACCCAGATGTGCATTGGGATGGCATGAATCAGAAAACCCTGAAAGAAGTAAAGCAAGGCACGTATGTCTATCAGTTTGTACTAAAGAAATTTAACACATTCAAGCCAAAGCAGATTACCGGAACGGTAACCCTTTACTGTTCTAATTGATTGTTAGAATTATAATTGCTTAGCGGCCAGCAACTCAATCAGGCTAATCACAAATGAGCAAGGTATTTAGGCTGTCTTTAGCTTGTACTTAGCTTGTGCCTCGTGCAATCTGGCTAACTGCTTAACAATTTGAGCAGCAACCTTCTCAACTACTGGAACAGCAACAGAATTTCCCATCTGCCGATACATCTGTGTACGAGAAACTGGAAACTCAAAGTACTCTGGGAACCCCATAATGGCTTTACACTCATTTTCAGATAATAGTCTTAAACCTGTTTCACCATCTCTAACGAATGTTCCTGTTAAACGTTGAATCTTATGATAGGTAGACACCAATGTCTTTACCTGAATATTAGAATCAGTATCAATTATCTGTGGGCGACCATCATCTTTTTTGAAGATATAAGAGCCTTGTAAGTGCTTCGAGATTGTATAACCTGAAATGCCTTTCTCAACAAATTGTCCGATTCCAACTTTGTTTTGTTCTTTCTTAGGCCAATCGAACTGAAAATTCTTGTTTGGAGATAAATCTTTTCGGAACCCCACTATGTAAACCCTTTTGCGATGCTGAGGGACACCAAAATCTGCAGAATCTAGAATTTTGTCATCAACCCAGTACCCAAGTTCCTTTTCAAGCGTCTTTTTGATGACCTTAAAAGTTTCACCACTATCATGACTGTAGAGACCAGCGACATTTTCTAGAAGAAAGACTGAAGGTTTCTTTTCTTTAATAATGCGAGCTATGTCGTAGAATAACGTTCCTTGTGTTGGATGAGAAAACCCCTCGCGTTTACCGATTGTACTAAACGGTTGACAAGGGAAACCTCCAGTAAGAATATCATGGTCTGGCACATCTGCGGCCTCAATCTTTGTAATATCCCCATAAGGGAGTTCTCCAAAGTTTTTTTGATACGTTTTTTGGCTGTGAACATCCCATTCAGAGCTGAATACACATGAACAGCCATTTCTGGTAAACGCTAATCTGATTCCACCTACTCCAGCAAATAAGTCAATAAATGAGTATAGCGGATTATTCATTGTGACGTGAAAAGATGTGGAGTGACTGTGCTTTTATCTCTACAAATCTCTCAAATTTCGGGACTCTAATCAAGTATTATCGGAACCTTTAATTGAATTCTTTTGCCTTTCTGTTTTGACGGGTATGTCCAGCCAAAGGGCAATCCAAATGACCCGGTAAACGCATCTAGCTTCTGTATGTACTCAATCATATTATAAAACTGCATGATGTTCTCTTTCCGAATTAATAGGTATCGTGATACCTGCATTTCCGAATCAATTAAATTGTCTTTGTCATGCGCTCCTGTCAGAGCCCACTCCACTAATATTTCTTTCTTCTTCAACAACTCGCTTTCGAATTCTTCCAAAGAATAACCTGGCTTGAAAAGCTTAACCATGTTTTTAGCGGAACCCGCTTCCCCGAACCATTTGATATATTCTTCTAACCGACTATTACGTATGTCAAGAACCCTTATGTAATCGTCAATGCCATAATCGTGACAAGAAACTCGATTCGCCTTTGTGTTTTTTATAGATATGGTTTCAATAAGCGTTTCCCCATTTAACAACTCGATGAAAACTACTACATCAGCTTTCGGGTTTCCCCCAGAGTTAAGCATCGGGATTGTGTTTGAGGCTTTTACGCGGACAATGTCATCGGTAGATAGTTTGTTCTCCGCGACTAGCTTACTCAGGATTAGGCTAAATAGGGGCAAAGCACCATTTTCATCTTTCTTAAACGCTCGTAAATTTTTGTAGTCAGATAAAATATCTGCTAGGATTCGTTCTAATTCGTTGCCTGCCTTGCCATAAGCACTTCCGCTAGGTTCGGCTACCATCAGGCTTTCAAAAATGCTTGCATCCACATCATCAGTAGAATCAGAAAGAGCGTGATAGCGATATTCTGTTAAAAAGTGAATGAATTCACTTAGGGCAAATAGATGAGTCGCTGGGCAGTAGTATTCGCCATTTCTGAATTTTTCTCGGATGTTCACGAAACCTGAAGAGTCTAATTCAGTGTCATCGACCACAATAATGCTTGCAACCAAATCCTCAGAAAAGTTTGCAAACCGAGCAACCCCATCTAGGTCGTAGTAGCAAATTTTTATGCAGTCTTGCCGAAATGACCTAGTACTTCGCACCGCGATATACTTGTCTTCGTTAGTTGTAATGATGTAGTTCGCTAAATACTGCTTTTCATAAGCGTATTCAGGATGGTTAAGATTTTGGTTTGTTAGGTAACCTTTGATCGCTCCAATCCTGCAAAGCATGTCAAGCTCTGATCTGATTGCTCCATCAAACTCATTACCTGCATTACTCTTCTGCCGATTACTTTCCGACATGGCATTATAGCCTTCTGGTTTTTCCATAGAATTGGCTTAATGCAATTAGAATTCGTGAAATAGCTCCGAAATGGAGAGACTCAAAGCTTCCGCAAGTTTTTCTACAACGGTTATCGAAACATTCCTTTTGCCGGCTTCAATGTCAGCTATGTAAGTTCTATCCAGATTAGCAAGTTCGGCTAGACGTTCTTGCGAAAGTCCCATTTCGGTACGTAACTGCTTTACCCTAATGCCTAGTCGCTGTTGTAAGCTTTCCATGGCTCGAACTTGCGTACATGTAGACAGTTGTGCAACGGACTACTGTCGACAATTAGTAGGTCTCAGTTTTTATGGACCTGTTGAAAAAAGAAATACTTCTCATTTCATCACATAAAACGATGATGTTGTCTAGAGCAATCCAAACACATGACACACTAGAGAACAGTTAAGTGCATCGAAGCCTTTTGTAAGCACCGCACCTTTCATAAGATGTAGTGCGGACACGAGGCACTGCACAAGCTTTAAGCACTACCTGCTAGCAACAGGGTATTTGGTTTTGAAAATAGTGTTGGGCGGCAGTGTCGCTCTTTTTATTAGTTCAAATTTCCCCTATTCACTCAACCTCCTCAAAATCTCCTCAATCTCCTGAGGCGTTTTACCATCAAGCAGCAGCTTAATATCAGGCGGAATCGCTCTTTTTAGGCGAGCCAAGTGGTGGTCGTCAGCACCATTCCAATCATACACATCATTCGGAGTACAGTGAAATGTATCACATAACCGCATCATCATCTTATGTCCCAGAGAGGCAGAAGCCCCATCCAAAAGCGTACGAGCCTCGCTATCCGTAAAACCATGGTTAACCAGAAAAGCCCGTGGGTACTTCACACCGCGTAAGGCAATAAGTCTATGAATGTTTAAAACTAGCATAGTAAATAGGCATGCGTACATAAGACAACGCTCAACTAATCAACAAAGTATGCAGAGCATTCCGCAAAGCATATTTTTTAACATTTGAAGGTGTAAAATCACAACAAGGCCTTCTTAATAGAGCCGCTCCAACTTACAAATAGACGCGGCCCCTCTTTAAACTGCCAAAACAACCTCTTTTCTCTCGGTAATTGAGCCCAAACCACCACTAACGGCTAGCAAACCACCGCTAGTAGTTTCCAAATCGCCACAAGTAGTTCTCAAACCACCGTTTGCGGCTTCCAAACCACCGCTCCCACAGTCCCAGACACCGCTTCCAGATTCCAAACCGCCAGAAAAATGTTCCAAACCACTGCTTAGCGTTTCCAAATAGCCCCTTTCGGTTTCCAAATCGCTGCATCGCGGTTTAGCTATCCAGCATAATTTTTCGCAGCCATAATTTAATTCAGCAAGCCAAGGTTTAAGACTATACAAAACACGCTGCTGGGCACCAAAAATGCCTGGCAGCCCTAAAAAACAAAGTCATGAATGATTCACAATCAAATAATCTCGATATGTATATCGTGGTAAGCGGTTTCTACGCGTTGCACCAAACAATAATCGATGTAGTTCCTGCGCGCACCGCTGCATTCGCAACACTAGCAGCAAACATCGCAATCATTAATAAGGAAATAGCTGGGCAATCCAGCAATACCACGGGTGTTACACAGGATAAAACGGCTGCCCGCGATACATTAAATACCACAACCATAGAGTTGCTCTCGCCAGCCAAAGCATGGGCCGTTTTCGAAAAGAACAATACCCTGGCAGCCGAGTTCGATTATTCGCTCAGCGAAATTCAAGCCATTAAAGACGATACCATGCAAGGTTTCTGCATGCATCGCCTCCAGCTCATTAATGATAACATAACCGCCATGGCAGATTTTGGTATTGATCCGGCATTATTGGTTTCGTGGCAAGCAGCCATAGATGCGTATACAGCAATTTTGGAAAGTCCAAGAGAGGCAATCAATAGCCGCCATCTAAAAACCCTACATCTGAAAATACTCTTTAAAGAAACCAGCGCATTGCTCCGCAATCAACTAGACCCGTTAATGGTGCCATTTAAGAACGTAGAACCTCAAATCTACTATGGCTACAAACAGGCACGTATGATTATAAATCGCGGTGGAAGCGCACCTAACCCTAACCCCAAGCCAGACACCGCCACATTATTCGGTAGGGTAACTAACGAAGCAGAGGGAATACCCATCGCAGGAGCGGTAATCTCCATGTCCTCATCGCCTATATCTGGCGTCACAATAACAAGTGATGAGAACGGAGAATTCCGCAGAGAAGGCATCACCCCAAATGAATATGCTGTACTAGCCAAAGCAGATGGCTTCGTTGCGTTTGAAGACACCATCTTACTAGAGTCCAATGCTGAGTTTGAACTGAATATCTCCTTGCAGCCTGTAGCTTAAGCGCAAAAGCATCGAAGCGGTCATTCTGAACGTGTTTCAGAATCTTGATTAGTCAGCGATTAACCAGAACCTGAAACAAGTTTAGGGTGATACGCTTAAAATTTATGGCTTTTTAGATGCCCCCTTCTTTTCCAAAAGAGAGGGGGTAATCGCTTTAGCGATTGGGGGTGAGTTGTAAACAAAGAATCTCTCATCTTCATTACACCCAAAGAATCAATGGACCTGCTACATTTGACCGGACAGTGAGTTAAGTCATAGGCTGTGATAATTCACAACTTTACAGAAATGACTACAAGAAGAAAATTCACAAGGGAGTTCAAGTTGAAGGCCGTTGAACTCAGTTACCAGCGTGAGAACATCAAAGAACTGTCCTCAGAGTTGAACATCCGCCCGGAGGTACTCTACCGTTGGCGCAGCGAGTTCGCAACATTGGAAGGCGGCAGTTTCCCTGGCAATGGCCGCAAGAAGATGACCGAAGAGGAAAGTGAACTTGAGAAGCTACGAAAGGAGCTGGCCGATGTACGCATGGAACGCGACATTTTAAAAAAGGCCGTGGGCATCTTTTCCAAGAGCGATGGAAGATATTCCAATTCATGAAAGACAACATGAACAGATTTCCCATTGAAAAGATGTGTTTCGTATTGAAGGTGAGCCGCAGCGGTTATTACGGATGGCTGAGAGGAGACCCTTCTGTCCGAACAATGCAGAACAGGACATTGAAAGGCCAGATCCGAAGCATACATGAACGTAGCCGCCATACCTATGGCAGTCCGCGGATTACACACGAGCTCAGAGAACAGGGCATCCATGTGTCACGTCCGCGTGTTGCGCGGTTGATGAAAGCTGCTGGAATCAGAAGCTGTATCGGAAAAAGATACAGGGTCTGTACTACCGACAGCAACCACGGGTTCCACATTGCAGAGAACCTTTTGGCCCGTGACTTCAGCAGTGCCCGTCTGACAGCGGCATGGGTGTCGGACATCACTTACATAAGAACTGCCCAAGGCTGGTCGTATCTCACCACGGTCATCGACCTGACAGACCGGATGGTCATCGGATGGGCGTTGAGCAGCACTATGAAGGCAAAGGATACCAGTGTGGCTGCATGGAAGATGGCCGTAAACAATAGACCATTGAGCACCGAGCTCATATTCCACTCGGACAGAGGCGTGCAGTACGCCTGCAAGGAGTTCGCAGAACTGTTGGGAACATATCCCAAGGTGAAGCGAAGCATGAGCAGAAAAGGCAACTGCTGGGACAATGCCGTGGCAGAGAGCTTCTTCAAGACCTTGAAATCAGAATGTACAGACCCTCAAAAGTTCAACTCAAGGAAAGAAGCTGATATGGCCATCTTCGATTACATCGAGACCTGGTACAACACCCGCAGAAGGCACTCGACTTTGAATTACATGACTCCAGTACAATACTCACAATTATTACAAACCAGAAATATTGCTGCCTAACTTAACCTGCTGTCCACTTTTTTGTTGCAAGTCCA
>DMRV01000089.1:9264-9602 GCA_003456455.1 Flavobacteriales bacterium | reverse complement strand
GTTTTGGAACACAGATAGACTAACGCCTTCAAATCTGGGCCCTATCAATTTTCAAGATTTCGATCTTGCTTACCGCGATGAAATAATTGGCCTAGAAGCAGACCTTCAGCTACACGATTTGGAACTTGAAGTTCGTAGTTTAGACAGCGAACAGCTGATATTCTCAGTTAATGTCATGGGTAAGGCAATTAAATGATTGTCAACTGTTCAATCAGCGGACTCGTTAACAGCTTCTCCGTTGCCATTCATCTCCTCAAACAGAGTACTACTATAGAATATTCATCTAATCTACACGGTTCCACCAGATGCCATTTTTGCCGAAATCAAATTAGACCGAT
>DMRV01000089.1:0-9163 GCA_003456455.1 Flavobacteriales bacterium | reverse complement strand
TGAAGGACCGGGATTCGCATGGCCTGATACCGTATGAGACTTGCTTGGCTCATAGGGCAAATCTAAAAAACAGATTGTTCAGACTTACTCTAAAATAAAATATTACCTGATCGAGTCAATTTCTTTCCTACTTCTCTCTATTCGATTCATACATCTTGTCAAAAAGGATAGTGTGCGGAACAGTTACTGCCGAAATAACAACAAGTGCAATAAAAAATGCCGCTTCAAAAGTTTCGGGATCAAAAAACCATAACGTTATGCCGAGCCCAATCGTTGAGATGAGACTTAATGGAACTAAATCTGTGAGAAACCTGTAGTACGAGTAGTTCTCTATTTTCTTTTTTAGCCATTTGTACTGATGATTGAAGGAGTTCGTTGTATGGTGGATGAGGAAATACACTGTAAAACCTGCTGTAAACCCCAAAAAATAGTATCCAATCAGAATTTGAGAGAGCCCCAAAACTATTTTTAAGAATTGTTCAATCGATAATGTGCCTTGTTTCCTTCGGAACAATAGAATTAGGACTGTACTTAGAAGAATTCCTAAAATCAACGGCCACCTTATCCAATCGATAAACGATAGATACGTTCCTGATTCGCTTAGACTTAATGGACTTAGTATGTCTTGGTAATAATACACTAAGGGTAGCGCTATGCAGACTGATCCGAAAGACATTTTTTCAAATAGACTTGACTTGGCTAATCCGTACTCTTCCAACATCTCCTGACCAAAGTGAAATGCGCTCAGCACTACAAACACAAATCCAGCTTTTAATGGCATTATTAGCCACCAAACCAAAACACCAACAGCAGTGGCTACGTATGTTGCTATATAACGTGTATTTGAAATTTTTGGATTGATTATTTGACTTATGATGTGATCTGCTGCTCCATGTGGTATACCAACAAACAGAATAGCTCCAAGACAAAACCATTCTACGTTCTGGTGTTCCGTTCCAATGGTGTAGAGAATACCAACGCAAAGAATCCACAGGAGGTGTCTAGTATTATTTCGGAGTATTTCCATTGGAGGAAATGAACCTGATAGAGGCAATAAAGTTCGCAGGCTCGTTTTCTAATGCTTGTTGGATACAACTCAGATTTCTGATTAAGCTAGCTGTTCATTTGACCTATTTCGAATTTAAATTTGTGTTTTTTAACATTTTCGAAAACATTTTCTGAAAGATTTGGTTTTTTAATGGAACAATTTTGTTCAATAAAATAATTCATAAATTAAACAAAATGATATTATCAATTTTACAACCTGGTGATTATGTTGGATTCACATTTTTCATAGGAAGCATGGCGATGATGGCCGCAACCGTTTTCTTTTTCTTCGAAATGGGGAACGTTCATGGAAAGTGGCGAACATCATTGCTCATCTCAGGACTTATTACGTTTATTGCGGCAGTACATTATTATTACATGCGTGATTTCTGGATAGCCACTGGTACATCACCAACAGAACTCAGGTACATAGACTGGATTTTAACCGTACCGTTGATGTGCGTAGAGTTTTACTTGATTCTAAGAAGTTTTGGAGCAAAAATTGGGTTACTGTGGAAAATGATTTTCTATTCTGTGTGGATGCTTGTAACCGGATATTTAGGTGAGACTGTATTCAGAGACAGCAGTGCCATGTGGGGAGCCATTTCCACTTTGGGATACCTGGGAATTTTCTATGAAGTTTGGTTCGGTTCAGCAAAAAAACTTGCCAACAATTCAAACGACCCTATTCTCCAGAAAGCGTTTAATACACTGGCATGGTTCATATTTGTAGGATGGGCAATTTATCCGATTGGATATATGGCAATTGAGACAGATGGTCTGTTGAGCAGCATCATTCCTCTCGAGGCACTTGATATTATTTATAATATCGGTGATGCAGTCAATAAAATTGGATTTGGTCTGGTTATTTATTCACTTGCAGTAAGCAGCTCCAGGAAAGAAGCTTAATCATAGTAAATCAGTTACACAATGTTCAAAGAAAAGAGTCCCCACTTTGGGGACTCTTTTTTTAAGAAAAAGCTAACAAATCAACTACTGACAGTTATTTTGTGGATGTTCCTATTTAAGTTAAGTACGAACTCAAAAGAACACTAATTAGATGTTAAACAATCAACTGGTTATTACCCCAAGTTTTGCTTAATAAGAATAATTAAGGTTAAACAACATAACAAATGAAAACAGTTACCGTAATCGGTTCAGGAATTGCAGGCTTATCTGTTGCTAGCCACTTAGCAAAAGAAGGCTATGATGTGACCATAGTGGAGAAGAATGACCAACCCGGAGGTAGAGCACGGAAATTTCATGCTGAAGGTTTCACTTTTGATATGGGTCCTAGCTGGTATTGGATGCCAGATGTTTTCGAGCGTTATTTCGAAAGTCTCGGATACAAGGTAGAAGACTTGTACGATTTGGTGCGACTAGACCCATCCTACAATATTTGGTTTAATGGAGGAGAGAAAAAAAAGATTCCAGCCAGCATGGAAGAGTTGGTAAAGATGTTTGAAGAGATAGAAGCGGGAGCTGGAAAGAAGTTGGAAGAGTTTCTGAAAGAAGCAGCTTATAAATACGAGGTCGGAATGACAGACTTGGTATACAAGCCTAGTCTCAGTCTTTTTGAGTTCGCTGACTTCCGAGTTCTGAAGGGTCTTTTCAATTTACACCTCCTTCGATCAATGTCTGCCCATGTTCGCAAATTCTTCAAAGATGAGCGACTGATTCAATTGCTTGAATTCCCTGTACTTTTTTTAGGTGCAACCCCGAGCAAAACTCCAGCACTTTATAGTTTGATGAATTATGCAGACTTATCTTTGGGTACGTGGTATCCGAAAGGGGGAATGAATAAAATCATTGAAGCCATGGTCCGAGTTGCCAAAGAAGGAGGTGTTCAGTTTAGACTTGGAGAAGCAGTGGAAGAAATCACAATTAAGAACGGAATAGCAAAATCTGTTAAAACAAACAAAGGTGTTATTGAATCAGATTTAGTTGTAGCTGCGGCCGATTACCACCATGTAGATCAACAGTTGGTGAATGGTACTCATAAAAACTACTCCCCACAATACTGGGATAATAGAGCAATGGCCCCTTCCAGTCTAATTTTCTATCTGGGTATAGGTAAGAAATTGAAAGGGTTAGAACATCATAATTTGTTCTTCGATAAAGATTTCAATCTGCACGCAGACGAGATTTACACTAAGCCGAAGTGGCCAACAGATCCACTTTTCTACGTTTGCACTCCCTCCAAAACCGATAAAAATGTTGCACCTGAAGGCTGCGAAAACATCTTTATCCTAATTCCTGTAGCTCCAGGTCTTCAAGACAACAACGAGACGAGAGAGAAGTATTACGAGCTGGTATTGAATAGAATGGAGCAGTTGACTGGGCAAAGCATCAAAGACCATGTTGTTTTCAAGCGCAGCTATGCTCACAATGATTTTATGTCAGACTATAATGCGTTTAAAGGAAATGCTTACGGACTTGCAAATACGCTGATGCAGACCGCATTTCTCAAGCCAAAAATTAGGAGTAAGAAAGTAGGCAACCTGTATTATACTGGACAACTTACCGTCCCAGGCCCTGGGGTTCCCCCATCCATCATTTCTGGGCAAGTTGTAGCACAAGAACTAATGAAAAACCATCCAAATACTTAAGTCATGGACCCGTTGTACGACAAAGTCTGTTCTAAAGCTAGTGAGTATACCACGAAGCAATACAGCACCTCATTTTCGTTAGGCACTCGATTTCTAGCAAAACGATTTCAAGAGCCGGTTTACAACATCTATGGTTTTGTACGATTTGCGGATGAAATTGTAGACACATTCCTTGAACACGATAGAGAACGATTGCTATTGAAGTTTCGAATGGATGTGCGAGATGCAGTCCAAGATAGAATCAGCCTAAACCCTATTCTTCATTCATTTCAGCGCGTGTATCATCAATTTGGATTGACTTGGGACTTAGTCGATACCTTTTTGAACAGCATGGAGATGGATTTGGAGGAGCATGTTTATGACCAAAAGTCATACGATGAGTACATTCTAGGTTCAGCTGAGGTCGTTGGATTGATGTGTCTGCGAGTGTTTGTAGAAGGAGATAATGAAAAATATGAGGAATTAAAGCCGCGAGCTATGAAACTTGGAGCAGCGTTTCAGAAAATCAATTTCCTCAGAGACCTGCATGATGATAATGCAGAGCTCGGAAGGGTGTATTTCCCAGGTTTGGACCTTACTCAGTTTGACGTTGATGCAAAGCGCAGGATTGAACGGGAGATTGAAGCAGATTTTGCTGAAGGATACTTAGGCATTATCGGTTTACCAAAAGATAGTCGATTTGGTGTTTTCGTTGCTTATAAGTACTACGCAAATCTACTGCAGAAAATCAGGAAATTGCCTCCTTCCACCATTATGGGTCAACGAGTTCGAATTCCGAATGCCATCAAGTACGTACTCTTTATGAAGTGTTACGTTCAGCACAGGTTTAATTTGTATTAGCACCAAAATTCCATGAATGTTGCAGTAATTGGTTCTGGAGTAGCGGGTTTGGCAGCTTCCATTAGGTTAGCACACCGAGGGCATTCTGTAACCGTTTTTGAAGCAAACAGTTACCCGGGTGGTAAGCTTACAACTGTTGAAAAAGACGGATTTAAGTGGGATGCAGGACCATCGCTATTCACTATGCCGGATCTCGTAGACGAAGTACTTAATCTGGCTGAACCGCTAACAGAAAATACCTTTGTTTACCGAAAGATGTCCGAAAGCTGCAGGTATTTCTGGGAAGACGGAACGGAAGTTACGGCACACGAAAACCGCAGAACTTTTGCCAACGAGATTGAGGAAAAACTAGGTGTGAAATCATTCCGCGTGATGAATGCCCTCAGAGACTCAGAGCAAACCTATAACGCAGTTTCGCCACTTTTCTTGGAGAAATCTTTGCACAAAATTCCTAATCTGTTGAACGGTAATTTGATTAAGTTGATGTCATCGTTTCCAAAACTGAATCTGCACAAGACCATGCATTCGGTTAATAAGACACGGTTTAAGAACCAGAAACTCATTCAGCTTTTCGATCGGTTTGCCACGTACAATGGATCAAGCCCGTATAAAGCATCCGGAATTATGAATGTAATTCCACATCTAGAGCACAATATTGGCACCTTTCTTCCAGAAGGCGGTATGTACGCCATAACAGAATCGTTAGTACAAGCGGCAAAGTCGCTGGGTGTAGAAATTCAACTAAACAGTCCTGTTAAGAAGATTGAAACTTCGGACAAAACTGTTACCGGAATCGTTGTGAATGACACATTCAAAGCGTTTGATGCTGTTGTGAGCAACATGGATATTGTTCCTACTTACAGAAACCTTCTTCCAGAGCAGTTTGCAGACGATGCGGTTCTGAATCAGGAGAGAAGTAGCTCGGCTTTAATTTTTTACTGGGGAGTAAAAGGCAATTCTGAAAAGCTCGGACTCCATAATATTCTGTTCAGTGATAAGTATGAAGAGGAATTCAAAGCGCTGTTCGAAACCAGAGCACTTATTGATGATCCAACGGTTTACATAAATATTACTTCAAAGTATTTAAAAGGTCAAGCTCCAGAAGGTCATGAGAACTGGTTTGTGATGGTGAATGCACCAGCAAATACAGGTCAAGATTGGGATGCGATGATTGAAAAGACACGTCAGAATGTGATACAAAAGGTTGAGCGCGTTCTTGGATTCGAACTCAGTGGGAATATCTGTTGCGAAGAGATTTTAGATCCTCGTTCAATCGAATTGAAAACAGGTTCTTACATGGGCTCGTTGTACGGAACTAGTTCTAATCACTGGAAATCTGCCTTTCTCAGACATCCAAATTTCAAACAGGACATCAAAAAACTCTACTTCTGCGGAGGTAGCGTTCATCCTGGCGGAGGTATTCCGCTTTGCTTATTAAGTGCCAAAATTGTTGACGAATTGATAGCAGTATGAAAGCAATATTGATTGAAAATCAAGATTGGACGTTATTCATCCTTTCGCTTGTTGGAATACTTGGGTTTTTATCGCCTTGGAGTCAGCAGTTTATGTTGCTAACTCCGCTGTATCTCCTTACAGTTGCAGTCATGCTTCTATCCAGTTACAAGGTGAATATGAGGAGAATGCTCACATTCATGACCATCGCTAGCTTGGGCTTTGCTGTGGAGGTTTTAGGTGTATCAACCGGGTTTCCATTCGGAACCTATTGGTACGGAAATGTGATGGGGCCAAAAGTTTGGGGAGTCCCTTTGGCTATTGGTGCCAATTGGGGAGTTCTGGTTGTGGCTGCTGCCGGCATTATGAAAAACTGGAGAGCCAATAATTTCATTAAAGGCATACTAGGTGCAACAATTCTTCTTGGATTTGATTTATTTATGGAACCCGTTGCTGTCAAGTACGGTTGGTGGATATGGGAGAACGTGTCTGTTCCTTGGACTAATTATGCTGCGTGGTGGGTTATCGCATTTGCGCTAATTCAAATCGAATTCAAGTGGCATACAAAAACCGACAGGAAGACCCTAGCTTCTACCGTCATTTTCAGTTTGGCCATGTTCTTCACAGTACTAACTGCCTTTTCTTGGTCAACCGATACTTGGCGGAAGATTCTTATAGTAGCTGGAACGTTTTTCTTCATGGAATTCGTTGCCTGGTTTGCACATAAATACCTAATGCATGGCCCGTTGTGGTTTTTACATCGCGACCATCATAGTAAAACAGACGGCTTCTTTGAACGAAATGATGCGTTCTTCTTGATTTTTGCAATTCCAAGTTGGTTGGGCTTGCAGTTCGGCTCTATGGCTGGATTCAACTGGTGGTTCTATGTTGGAATGGGAATCCTATTCTACGGGATTGCTTATTTTCTGGTTCACGAGGTATTTATTCATCAACGATTCAAGTGGTTCCGAAATTCAGAAAATCCATATTTCAAAACTATCAGGCGAGCACACAAAATACACCACAAGAACACAGCTAAGCATGGCGGAGAGAGTTTTGGAATGTTGGTTGTTCCATGGAATTATTTCACTGAAACCAAAAAATTGGGATGACTTACCTCATCATTAACGTTCTAACCATATTTGTTCCGTTGCTTCGCAGTTTTGAGCATCGAATTAATATGGTGAGTAAATGGAAGGCGTTGTTCCCAGCCATTTTCGTTGTTGGTTTCATATTTATCGTCTGGGACATCCTCTTCATGGAGATGGGCGTTTGGGGCTTTACAGAGGAACACTTGATTGGCATTAACATCTTCGGACTGCCGTTAGAAGAGATGCTATTTTTTCTAACCGTACCATACGCTTGTCTTTTCATTTATGAGGTATTAAACTACTTCACCAAAAGAGACTTTTTTAGAGCATTTGCTAGACCATTATTTCTACTTCTTTCTGGACTGTTATTGGTTCTAGGATTGCTTTACATTCAGAAGTGGTACACTTCGGTAACGTTTTTACTTACAGCCGGATGGTTGCTGTTTTTAGTCTGGAGAAATCCAGCTTGGCTAGGTAGGTTCTTGCTGTCTTATTTGGTTGCATTAATTCCATTCTTCATTGTAAATGGTGTGCTAACAGGTACAGGTTTGGATAATCCAGTGGTTTGGTATAACGATGCAGAAAATCTTGGAATCAGATTAGGAACGATACCTGTCGAGGACATCATATATGGACTGTTGCTTCTGTCTGGAAACGTCTATTTCTATGAGTTCTTTTCGGCCAGATTCCCTGTTCAGAATAAAGTGAATTTGGCAACGAATTAAGATTATTTACCGATACAAAATTTAGAGAAGATGTTTCCAAGCAGGTCGTCCGTTGTGATCTCTCCTGTTATTTCGCCAAGATGAAACAGCGACCTGCGAATATCAATCGCTACCAAGTCTCCAGACATACCCATATCAAAGCCAGCAAGTACTTCTTTAAGTGACTTTCTCGCTCCGTTCAATGCCTCAATATGCCGTGTATTGGTTACAATAATTTGGTTTTCCTCTAGTGCTGAGGTGTTCACAAATTCGGTTAATCGACTCTTTAGAATCTCTATTCCCGTTTTCTCTTTTGCTGAGATGGATACAGTCTGGAATTCCGAGAACTTCTCAATAATATTCTCTGTCGTTTTATCCGTTTTATTAGCAACAAGAATCAACCGTTCTTCTAAGTCTTGTTTTCTTGTTTTGAGTTCGTCTATTTCCGATTGAAGCCGCACCGAAGTGTAAGTTGAAGCATCGAAAAGAAACATCACCACATCAGCCTGCTCAGCTTTTTGCATGGTACGTTCAATCCCTAGACTTTCTATAGTATCTGTTGTCTGACGAATGCCTGCTGTGTCTATAAATCGGTAACGAATTCCTTCAATTACCAACTCATCTTCTACCGTATCACGCGTGGTTCCAGCTATATCAGAAACGATGGCGCGTTCTTCATTGAGCAACGCATTTAATAAAGTCGATTTCCCAGCATTAGGTTCTCCAATAATAGCAACCTGAACGCCTTCTTTAATGACATTTCCCAGTTCAAACGAACCAATAAGTCTATCAATCGTGGCAATGATTCGGTTGATTAATTCCACCATTTGCGTTCTATCTGCAAACTCAACATCTTCTTCAGCAAAATCGAGTTCCAGCTCAATCAGCGAAGCAAAGTGAATCAGTTCTTCGCGAAGCACTTTTAATTCTGAACTAAATCCACCGCGCATTTGATGCATGGCAACTTTGTGCGCAGCTTCGGAAGACGAAGCAATCAAGTCAGCCACGGCCTCTGCCTGAGACAGGTCCATCTTGCGATTCATGAATGCGCGCATGGTGTACTCACCTGGTTTTGCCATTCGGCAGCCATTGCTGTTAAGAAGGTTTAAAATTCGTTTCTGAATAAAAACAGAACCATGACAAGAAATTTCCACAGAATCTTCTCCCGTAAATGATTTAGGATTACGAAAGACGCTTACAAGGACTTCGTCAACCAACTCTTCTCCATCCAAAACATCTCCGAATATTATAGTATGAGATTCGGCTTCAGAAACGGTCTTTTTACCCTTTGCTCGGAATACTTTATCCGTAATTGTAAAGGCTTCCTTCCCGCTAATTCTTATTACAGCAATTGCACCAGCGCCTGAGGCGGTGGCAAGTGCCATAATTGTATCGTCCATTGCATTTAAAGCAGCCATTT
>DMRV01000465.1:6695-7143 GCA_003456455.1 Flavobacteriales bacterium | reverse complement strand
CGCTGATGAACGTAATTCAATCGGTCTTTACTTCGACATTAATAAACTGATGGTTCCAACGCCACCAGAATACGGTGAGAATGCATATTTAAATTCTGCTTTACCTCCGGGATCAGATCCTGGTCAATTAGATCATCCATCAAACGCAGACCCAACTTTTAATCAAATTATTGCAGGACAAGACCCTAACCGAAGTGTTCCTAATGGCATGTTTACTTCATTTGGAGATGCTCCAGGAGGAAGTGCTGAAGAGCTGCGCGAGATTAATCTTGCCATTGGTATGGAATACTGGTACAATAAATTGTTTGCTATCAGAGCTGGGTATTTTCATGAAGCAGCATCTAAAGGGAACAGACAATTTTTCACTGTTGGTGCTGGAATCAAATACAACGTTTTCGGATTGGATTTTGCCTATTTAATTCCAACTACGCAGAGAAACCCACTGGAA
>DMRV01000465.1:4977-6631 GCA_003456455.1 Flavobacteriales bacterium | reverse complement strand
TTTCTCACTAACGTTTGACTTCGAAGCTTTCAAAAAGCAGAACGAAGAGCGTAACGCAGAACCAGTAGACTAATGCAAATCAGAGTCGGTTTCGGCTATGATGTTCACCAACTAGCCAAAGGCGAAGAACTTTGGTTGGGGGGCAAACTAATTCCATCAGAACTTGGCGCAGTCGGACATTCTGATGCAGATGTGCTCATTCATGTTATTTGCGATGCGCTTCTAGGCGCTGCTAACCTGCGTGATATCGGCTTTCACTTTCCAGACACGTCTTCAGATTACAAAAACATCGACAGTAAAATTCTGCTTCGCGATGTAGTGAAACTGTTAGAAACAAAGGGTTATTCCATCGGGAACATAGACAGCACCATTGCTTTAGAAAAGCCAAAAGTCAACCCTCACATCGAAGGAATGAGGGCCATCTTGGCCGAGATTATGAAGGTTAATGAGGACGCAGTTTCCATTAAAGCCACCACGTCTGAGAAAATTGGGTTTGTGGGCCGGCAAGAAGGTGTAGCTGCTTACGCTACAGTTCTTATTCAGAAGTAAGTTTGTACTTTCCACCGATACCATTCTAGGAACTATGGCCGAATTTTCAATTACCATAAAGGGACTCTCCCTAAAAAAAAGCGAACTGGCCGAATCTGACCTCGCATTACTAAATGCGGCTGAGGAAGCTTCCAAAAATGCCTATGCACCATACTCCCAGTTCTTTGTTGGAGCGGCATTAAAACTAATCAACGGAACAATCGTTCTGGGAACCAATCAAGAAAACGTAGCCTACCCTTCTGGTCTTTGTGCAGAGCGAGTTGCGCTATTTTCTGCAGCCACAAATTATCCGAACGAAACTGTTCACACAATGGCCATTACGGTGAATACAGCCAAAGCCGCTATTTCAGAACCCCTTTCGCCATGCGGAAGTTGCAGACAAGTAATTATGGAATATCAGAACAAACAGAAGTCGCCAATTAGATTGGTTTTGGGTGGTCAAGGAGACACGGTTTGGGTTTTTGAAGACGCTTCTAACCTGCTTCCATTCGGTTTTGAAGCCGAATACCTGAAGGGGTAGCTAAGAACCTTCCAATCTCATTTCTGTTATTTTATCTAACGTCTGCTAACCGATTCATGGTTACATTAGGACTCATATTTTTGTACGTAAATCAAGGTTATGGCGAGCAAGAAATTCGGAAAAGAAACCTACCTGAAATGGTATGAAGACATGCTCCTTTGGCGCAAGTTTGAAGAGAAAGCTGGACAGCTTTACATCCAACAAAAAATTCGTGGTTTTTGTCACTTGTATATTGGGCAAGAAGCAGTTTTGGCTGGAAGTGTAGAAGCCACACAAGAAGGGGACAAATTCATCACAGCTTATCGCGATCACGTTCATCCAATTGCTCTTGGTGTTCCTGCCAAACAAATTATGGCGGAGCTATACGGCAAGAAAACAGGAATTGTAAAAGGTAAAGGTGGCTCCATGCACATGTTCTCAAAAGAGAAGAACTTCTTCGGGGGACACGGAATTGTGGGAGGTCAGATTCCCTTAGGAGCAGGCATTGCATTCGCTGATAAGTACAGGGGCGACAAAAGCGTTACGCTCACATACATGGGAGATGGAGCTATTCGACAAGGTGCTTTCCACGAAGCGCTTAACATG
>DMRV01000465.1:0-4934 GCA_003456455.1 Flavobacteriales bacterium | reverse complement strand
GAACGAACATCCAACGTAAGCGACCTTTACAAACTTGGGCATGGCTACGAAATGCCTAGTGAACAGGTAGACGGAATGAGCTTTGAGGATGTTTTTACGGCCGTTGATAAAGCGGCAAAGCGCGCCAGAAAAGGCGATGGCCCAACATTGCTAGAAATGAAGACGTACCGATACAAGGGGCATTCCATGTCTGATCCAGCAAAGTACAGAACCAAAGAAGAGGTAGAGGAATACAAAGCACAGGACCCAATTCAGCAATTTCTCAATACGATTGTAAAAAATAAATATGCATCTGATGAAGAGCTAGAGGCAATTCAGGCGCGGGTGAAAGCTAATGTTGCCGAGTGCGTAAAATTTGCTGAAGAATCACCATTCCCGGAAGGAAAAGATTTGTACGAAGACGTTTATACACAAGCTGATTATCCATTTATAAAGGAATAACATGGCAGAGATTGTAAGAATGCCAAAGTTGAGCGACACCATGACTGAAGGTGTTATTGCTGAGTGGCACAAGAAGGTTGGAGATCAGGTTGAAGAAGGCGAACTATTGGCCGAGATTGAGTCTGATAAAGCTACAATGGAGTTCGAATCATTCCAAGATGGCGTACTTCTTTACATTGGTGTTGAGAAAGGCAAAGCCGCTCCCATCAATTCTATTCTTGCTATTCTTGGTGAAAAAGGAGAAAATATTCAGCCGCTACTAGATGCAGAAGCAGCCGCTCCTAAAAAGGCAGAAAAAGAAGAGGCGAAAAAAGAAGTTGTAGAAGCTAAACCAGCGCCCGTGGCAGAAAAGCCAAAACCTGTTGTTGCGGAAACACCCAGACCAATTGTTCCAGCTCCAACACCTTTAAACGGCAGAGTTAAGGCGTCTCCTTTAGCCAAGAAACTTGCATCTGATAAAGGCATAGACATTTCGCTTGTTGGAGGAAGCGGTGACGGAGGAAGAATCATCAAACGAGATGTAGAAGCGTATCAACCTGGAGTTGGATTCTCAGCGGCAAGTCAGGTTGAAAGTTTCCATGAGGAAGAAGTTTCGCAGATGCGTAAAACCATTGCTAGAAGGTTGGGCGAGAGTAAATTCTCAGCGCCCCACTTCTATCTAACCATGAAGATTGATATGGATGCGATGATTGATGCGAGAGATAGCATCAATAGTGTTTCCAAAATGAAGATTTCGTTCAACGATTTGGTAGTAAAAGCTTGCGGTGTATCGCTTAAAGAACATCCACAAGTGAATGCGGCTTGGATGGGTGACAAAATCCGATATAACCAGCACGTACATATTGGCGTGGCCGTGGCCGTTCCTGACGGATTGCTGGTTCCAGTTGTGCGATTTGCAGACACCAAGCGACTTTCAGAAATCTCCAGCGAGGTCAAAGATTTTGTACTTCGTGCAAACGATAAAAAACTCCAACCAGCAGATTGGGCAGGTAACACATTCACCGTTTCTAATCTTGGAATGTTCGGAATAGACGAGTTTACGGCTATCATCAATTCACCTGATAGTTGCATCATGGCTGTTGGTGGAATTGAAGAGACGCCTGTAGTAAAGAATGGTCAAATCGTCCCCGGAAACGTAATGAAAGTGACCCTTTCCTGCGACCACAGAGTGGTAGATGGAGCGTCCGGTGCAAAGTTTCTAAAGACATTTAAGAAGTGGATGGAGAACCCGGTTTTGTTGTTGGGTTCTTATTCGATTTAAGAGAATTTGGGACTTGTTGGCATTTGAGCTTCAAACGACCCTGTACTTTCGACATAAGCTTTCAGAGCTGCGGTTCTGGTAGTGATTTTTCATTTGGTTTGGCTGCGGCCCTGCTTTCGCAGAGCCGCAGTATTTTTATACTCTACCTAGTTCTTACCGTTTAGAAACAAAAAAGACCCTTACGGGTCTCATGTAAGCTTTACTTAGGTTGTTCCTCCCTCGGTTTCGATTCCGTATGCTGGGTAGCCTTAGGTACCGTTTTCTTAGGTACTTCTTTCATGCTGTCCTCAATCTCGCGCTGTACACCGCTAGTAGCATCTTTAAACTCGCGCATCCCTCTTCCAAGACCTCTTGCTAACTCGGGTATCTTCTTAGATCCAAAAAACAAAAGCACAACTAGAAGTACGACAATAATCTCGCCTCCACCAAAATTGAAAAATAGCAGTACTGAAGAATTCATACTATAAAAGTAAAAAGGCTCTGATGTCTCAGAGCCTTTTATTTATTTCTTTTTCTTCTTGTCAGAAACGGGCTCTTCTTTTATCAACTCCAGTAGAACCGGAGTTGCAATAAAGATGGATGAGTAAGTACCCACAACCACACCGGCAAGTAGTGCAAAAGAGAATCCTGCAATGGTTTCACCTCCTGCCAAGAACAATACTAGCAACACGATAAAGGTTGTAACAGCCGTAATAATGGTACGGCTTAACGTACTGTTCAATGCATTATTCACAATAGTTGAAAGCGCATACTTTCTAGCTTGATGCTCATTCTGAAATTCTCTAATTCTATCAAATACAACCACGGTATCGTTAATAGAATAACCAACTACCGTTAGAATGGCAGCAATGAAAGCTTGGTCAATCTCCATGCTAAATGGCATAATTCCGTAGAATAATGAAAACAAAGACAACACGAACAATACATCATGGAACAAGGCGATAACCGCACCCAAACTGTATTGCCATTTCTTAAATCGTAGTAAGATGTAGAGGAAAATCGCAATTAAAGAGAATATGATAGACAGCAATGCAGAACGTTTAATGTCCGTTGCAATCGTTGGCCCTACTTTTTGAGAGCTCATAATCTCACTTGGATTATCTCCTAGATCGGCAAGACCAGCAAGTAGAGCGGCTTGAACTTCCTCATCAACAGTTTCCCCTTCATCATTAATACGGTAAGCCGTGATGATTTTTACACGGTTATCAGCACCAAAGGTTTTCACCGTAGGGGCATTCCCGTCAAAAGCTCCTTGAAGCGCATCGCTCAAATCACTCGTATTCACATCGCTTTCAAACTCAACCATGTAAGAACGACCTCCCAAGAAATCAACTCCGTAGTTGAACCCTCTAAGTCCCATAGACGTAATACCAGCGATAATGACAATTCCAGAGAACAAATACGCAATCTTGCGTTTTCCGGCAAAATCGATATTCACATTATTGAAAGCATTCTTTGTCAAAGCAGTTCCAACCGTAACTACTTTTTTCGCTTCCAATCTTCCATCAAAAATCAGTCGTGTAATAAAGATAGATGCGAACAACGAGCAGAAAATACCGATGATCAAAGTAGTTGCGAAACCTTGAATCGGACCGCTACCAAACACATACAGAATGATACCAGTAAGCAACGAAGTAACGTTGGAGTCAATAATGGCTGAATAGGCCGCGTTATAACCCTGTTCTACCGCCAAACGCATTCCAGTTCCTTTGGCAACTTCCTCACGAATACGTTCAAAAATGAGAACGTTCGAATCAATAGAAATACCAATGGTAAGTACGATACCTGCAATGCCAGGAAGCGTAAGCACTGCTCCCAAAGAAGCAAGAACACCAAATACGAAGAACACGTTTGCCAACATGGCGATATTTGCTGCTACACCTGCTGTTCCGTAATAGAAAAGCATAAAAATGAGTACCAGCGCCACGGATCCGATGAATGCAAACCCACCGTTTGTGATTGACTCTTGACCCAGTGTTGGTCCAACAACTGCTTCTTCAACAATTCGAGCTGGAGCAGGAAGTTTACCAGCTTTCAATACTGTTGCTAAATCCGCTGCTTCATTAATCGTGAAATTTCCTGTAATAGAAGAGCGACCTCCCCCAATCTCACCCTGAACAGTTGGGAATGAATACACATAATCGTCAAGTACAATCGCAATTGATTTACCGATGTTCTCACCAGTTAATCGTTTCCATGCGTTTGCTCCATCAGGAGTCATCATCATCGATACTTCTGGAGAAGCACCAAACTGACCAAAATCCTTGTTAGCATCAGAAATAGCCGAACCATCTAATGGTGGTTCACCATCTCTACTTGTTACTCTGATAGCAACTAACTGATGAACTTGTGCTGGATCTTTAGGGTCAAGTGGTTTAACGGTCCAGTAAAATTTCAAATCTCTTGGGAAGATTGTTTTCACACGATCCATCGCCAAATACTTATTCACCTTGGCTGTATCTTTAATAGATGCGTAACCCACAACTGGTCCAGGGTAAAGTCCTTCTTGAGAAGCCGCGGGAGAAAGAACCGCAAACAATGGGTTGTTCTTCTGCAAATCGTCAATCGATTCCTCGCCTAGTTCAGTATCGGTAGAATCTGCTCCACCAAAAAGATCAGTCAATGACTTGGTTGTATCCGCTTCAACAACTTCTTCTACAACCTCCTCACCTTCCACAACAGCAGTTGTATCCACAGCTTGTTCACCCGCTTCAATATCACGGATAATCTTGTTAGCCTCAGCTAAGTAGCCATATACCTCTTGGTTTTCGTACGTTTCCCAGAACTCTAATTGAGCAGTTCCTTGAAGCAGTTTTCTTACACGGTCTGGCTCCTTAACACCAGGTAATTCAACCAAAATTCGGTCGCTTCCTTCAAGTCTTTGAATGTTTGGTTGTGTTACACCAAACTTATCAATACGCGTTCTAAGAACCTCAAACGCCTGCTCAATTGCGGCTTCCTTCTCCGCCTTAATTACCTCAATAACTTCTGCGTTAGAAGCATCTCCTGTAATCTTATCTTTTAGCGTGTAGCCAAAAATTGCTGGCGATGCCAAACGTGCGTTCGGGTCAATAGCCTCAAACTCTTGACCGAATAACGTAACGAAATCCAAGTTAGAACCTGCAAGCTTTTTGGAAGCACTGGCAATAGCCTTATTAAAAGTAGAATCAGGACTGTTGTTAGAAAGCGACTTGACCATTTCCTGAAGAGAAATCTCCAAAGTCACGTTCAT
>DMRV01000387.1 GCA_003456455.1 Flavobacteriales bacterium | reverse complement strand
GAATGCAATTTGCGAAACACGTTTGGTTTGTGCGTCTTCAACCACCAAATTTTGCGCTGATTTATTCTCAAATACCTCTTTCAAATTCTTAATTATTCCCGCAGGAACATTCCTGGTTAAGAATTCCTTCATCAGGTCATCAGACGTATGCTCAATTGCTTTTCTCTGAAGCAATGTATGTAGTTCCTTTCTGTTTTTAATTCGTTGCTGATTCGCTGAAAATTTAGAATCGCTTGGTAATTCAATTAGGTCTAAAACGCTGCAAAGCGCTCTGAATTGAGCATCTGAACCAATAGCAAGTACAATCATTTTACCATCACTGGTTTTCAGAATCTCGCCATAGGGTGCAATATTTGGATGAAGCGAACCAATACGGTTTGGAATGTGTCCACTCATCAACCAATTGCTTGCCTGATTTGTAAGTGCCGAAACGGCTGCATCAAACAGCGCCACTTCCACCAACGCTCCTTCTCCACCCTTTTCTCTATTCAACAAGGCCAATAGAATGGCTTCTTTTAGTTGATGCGCAGCCAACACATCTATTAACGCCACAGGCATTTTTGTGGGTTCGTTTTCGGGCTGACCATTCATAAACATGTAGCCTGTTTCGGCCTGAAGGACTACGTCAAACGCTGGGCGACTTGCATCCGCTCCAAAACCAGTAATGTTCCCATAAATGATTTTGGGGTTTTTACAACGCATGGCAGCGTAATCTAACCCAAAACGTTCTGCTTGTCCTTTCCGATAATTGGCAATAATGATGTCTGCTTCAGAAGCTAATTGTTGAACTTCCTCCAGTTGTGTTTTGTCCTCCAAATCAAGAAAAAGATGCTCTTTCCCGAAATTGACCGAAGCGAAATAAGCGCTGATTTCAGCATTCGAATCTTCGGAGGTCAACTTCCAACTCCGCGTAACATCTCCACCCGTTTTGGGGTTTTCAACTTTGGTCACTTCAGCACCAAGTTCGGCAAGAAAAGTTCCAACTGCGGGCCCTGCGAGAACGGATGCGAGTTCAAGCACTTTTAATCCTGATAGGGGTTTTGATTCCATTTATCTCGTTTGTTATGCTGACGAAGGAAGTATATCCTCTTATCTAGCAACAAAACCCTTCGTTCCTCAGTGGGACAAAAAATTACTCGTGCTGTCTTCCTTTGATGCCATCGGATCCTTTTACCTTCAGTTCCAATTCTATCATCTCCTCTTCTTCTTCGGCTGATAACTTCTTGTCGTACAAACCTTTCAAATCGGGTTGACCAGCATTAACCCATGCCGTGTACCAATAACTACCAATGGTATGGATTGCAGCGCGCATTCTGCGTTCAACCATACCATTCATGCGATTGTGGTATTCTTCCGAATATTCCTGCGAATAGACTTTCATCAACGTTTGCCCACGGTTTTCCATCGTGTATTTCCGGTCCGTTGGCCATTCCATGTTCATTTCTGCTTCAAAAAGCAGTACGCTGTCTTTGGCAGCATGGCTTGCTTCCACAAAATCCCACGCGTAATTCAGCGGATCATCAATGTAATCGGCTCTTCCAACCAAGAAATCATACTGATCAGAGAACAATTCAGGCAAACGACTTTCCCAAAAACCATGAATGCCCCTTTGATTGGTCATACCTCCGTTATAATTTTCGGTGGTATGCAGCGGCACGTGCGCATCGGCAATGTAATGTCCGATTTCAGCAGAGTTGCGCAGAATTCTATCCAAGTTTCCTTCAGAAAATGACTTGGTGAGATAGAAAACCATCTTATCAATATGCCATGGAACAATGCCGTAAGCTTGAAGTGTGTCTTCAGAATACTTCTGAACGGCTTCGTTCCAATTGCGAGGCATTTGCTTAAAAGCATCCATCCCTTCACCATAATGATCAATATCTATGTAATGTCGCGGTGCCTCGTCCTTGGCTGCATAGCGCCTTTTATCGGGATCCACCGCGTGTTCCGTAAGAAAATTGAGATTGCGCTTATAAAAGCCAATCATCTCGGGCGGAAGCGTAAAAGCCGCCAACCTATTAATGCGCTTGTGGGCGAAGAAACCCCACGAAAAAAGCATATTGCTGCTGAATGGAATCATCAACAACACGACAAGAACGAAACGAAGCAGCATTCTGTTCAGCATTTGGGCGGCAAAATACGGAATAGCGTTATTGGACTCAATTCAATCTTACCAGTTTACCATCCTTCAGCACAGGAATTACATCCGTTATGTCGCGTTGAAGGCAGTATTCCACGTCCTTCTCTAGGTTGAGATGACCCAGGCGCTTTCGGTGCGAACAGCTTTCGAGAAATGACATCAAGTTCTTGCGGCCTGTTCTGTAAACTAAACTGCTAGCGTTAGCGCTGTCGCAATCAGATTTGAACTTACCGCTAGTGAGTAACAGATTGGTGAGCGCTCCTGCAAACAGGCTGTCTTCCATGTTGAAACGATTCTTCCAACCAGAACAGAAAACGACCACATCCTTTCCTTGCTCCTGAATGTAATCAGCCAATGCTTGTAAGTTCAAGAATGAACCGATAAGCACAGTATCTGCACTTTTTGCTGCAATGTTGATTGCGCGTGTTCCGTTTGTAGTGGTCAAGGCAATTTCACGGCCCTTTATCCTATCATTCATGTACGAAAACGGACTGTTCCCAAACTCGAAACCTTCAACCACTTCACCATTCCGTTCGCCACCAGCAAGAAAACCTTGCTTTCCAAGTTCGCGAGCTTCTTCAATTGTTGAGACTGGGATAAACGATTTGGCACCATAATGTAAAGCAGTTACAATGGCCGAGGTTGCTCTAAACACATCAACCACAACAACTATGCTATTAGGCTTGGCAAACTCCTCAAACAACAGCGGAGAAAAACAGACTTCTACTTGATTCATTACTACGCTTTAGATTCTTGCAGCCAAACTTCGGTTCCATTAGGAACTTCCAACTTATCCGCATCAGAGACAATCAAATCTCCGTTTGACCAATTGATTCCAACAACTGAAGTTTCCAATTCAGATTTATTTGGAAGAACGAGTTTAATCCCACTCTGAAAGTCAACTCCTTTTAGGTTGGTCTTACCCTTGCCGGAAAGCAAAAGTCCCTTGCCTTCTACCCTAAACGCATCTTGAACCTTGAAGAGTAGCAAAACTTACGCCTTGTAAAACGGTGGTCGCGTAACTTGTGCTTTAATCTTCTTATCGCGAATAAGAATGTAAATCTCTGTTTCCTTACGGTGATGACCAGTTTTAACGTAGCCAAGACCAACGGCCTTTTTCAAGCTCGGACCCATAGTACCTGAAGTAACAATTCCAATCTCGTTTCCTTCGACATCCACTATTGGATAACCTTGTCTTGGAATACCTCTATCAATAAGTTCAAAACCAACTAAACGTTTGGCTAGACCTTCTTCTTTTTGCTTCAACAGCGCAGCTGAATTGGTAAATTCGTTCGTGAATTTGGTTACCCAACCCAAGCCTGCTTCAATAGGAGAAGTAGTATCGTCAATATCGTTTCCATAGAGACAGAATCCCATCTCTAAACGAAGTGTGTCTCTCGCAGCTAAACCAACAGGGCGAATGTTTTGTGCAGCACCTGCTTCAAAAACCGCATTCCAGATTTTATCAGCGTGTTCGTTATCAAAATAGATTTCGAAACCGCCAGAACCTGTATAGCCTGTTGCGCTAACAAGGACATTTTCAACTCCCGCAAATACACCTTTCTCAAAGGTGTAATAGGTCATTTCAGACAAGTTGATGTCTGTCAATGACTGAAGGGCCTCAGCAGCTTTCGGCCCCTGTACCGCCAAAAGTGTTGTCTTATCAGAGATGTTAATCATCTCCACACCTTCTGTGTTGTACTTACTGATGTGCGACCAATCCTTATCAATATTGGAAGCATTTACCACCAACATGTAGGTTTTAGCATCAATGCGATAAACCAAAAGGTCATCTACAATTCCGCCTGTTTCGTTTGGCAAACATGAGTACTGAATCTTGCCATCAATAAGCACAGAAACATCGTTTGATGTTACCTTCTGAACTAGTTCAAAAGCGCCTTCGCCCCGCACGATGAATTCTCCCATGTGCGACACATCAAATACACCAACACCACTACGGACAGCTAAATGTTCTACAGTTAAACCTTCGTATTGCAGCGGCATGTTATAGCCTGCAAACGGAACCATTTTGGCTCCCAATTCAATGTGTTTCTGCGATAGCGCAGTGCTTTTCAATTCGATGGTTTCTGACATGTTTTTTAGGCTTTATTGTTGGTGAACAAATGTAGAAAATTGGGTGTGTTGGATTTTACTGAATAATGGGCCTCAATTTTGGTACGAGAGGCAGTAGAAAAGGACCTCAATTCTATCTGCCTTTCTAGTATTTGACGAAGCGTTTGCTCCCACTCTTCTGCCGTGTTGCAAATCCAACCGTTTGCATTATGATCAACAATTTTAGTGTTCACGCCAACGGGCGAAACAATGGCCGGAACACCCAGTGCCATGTATTGCAATGCTTTAAAACCACACTTGCCCTTTGCCCACTTGTCATCTTCAAGCGGCATTACGCCAACATCCATTTTCAGCAAATCGTCAATCTCGGTTTGCTTATTCCACGGAATAAATTGCAAGCTTTTCAATTTGAATTCAGGCTTTCTGTCTGCAATGACTAGAAAGTTAAAATTGAATTCTGATTCCAGTTTTTTAAGAACTGGAATGAGGGCATCCAAGTACTTAATGGTGGAATGCGTTCCGGTCCAACCGATGGTGATTTTCCCATCAGAGAATTGCCTTACCCGATTATGCAGGTTTTCCGTATCAATCGTTGTTGGGTTGACTACAACATTTTGGCTGAATTGCTTGGCATGATTGACCAAGTAATCGTTTCCGCAACTCACTTTCCAAGCCCAAGAACAGACGTTCTCGGCATTCCTGTAGCGTTTGAATAGACTGATAACCGAATTAGTACTCGAAGTATTCTTCAACCAAATGGCATCATCAAAATCGAATATGACCTTTTTGCGAAAGACCTTTGTAATTAACCATTCGAAAATGGGTGGACCAATAGCGGCTGCTTCGCGATGAATGAACACGTAATCGTACTCACCAAGAGTAAAGAGTTGAAAAAAGCGCTTTAGTAATCCCAACATCACCTTCCAAACCTTTCGAAAGAAGTTGCCTGAATCGTAGAGATAAAGCATAGCGCGTTCATCCAAAAACGGCTTTACATCAAACTCATAATCAGCTTCACTGAGCTTATCGAAATACTGCTCAAACCGAAATCGTTGGCTTGGAGCAATTCCCAATGGATAGGGAACGAGGAAAAGAATTCTTTTAGAAGCCGTGTTCATTCAAGTCGTGCAAAAATAGGACACCCAAGCTTGCGCTTAACCCCTGTTTAAAATAGGTTTGCCACACCATGAAATATAGAGCCGAATCCACCAAACCCTTTACCCATAAGCGATACAGCCACAGTTATTAACAAACGATTGCTTTTATCAACAAAAGGTTGGGTTTAGACAATTGGGGGTTGCAACACATAATTGTCCGCATATATTTGATGTGAATATCAGAGAGCAACCCATAACTAATTGACTATGAATAAGGCGGAATTAATTGATAAAATTGCCACGGATGCAGGACTTTCCAAAGTGGATGCTAAGCGTGCGCTTGATGCTTTTGTTGGAGCGACAACCGAGGAATTAAAAAAGAAAGACGGACGTGTTTCTTTGGTTGGTTTTGGTTCGTTTACCGTTGCAAAGCGTGCTGCACGAACAGGAAGAAACCCAAAAAACGGGGACGCAATTGAAATTGCAGCCAAAAATGTTGTTCGATTTAAAACCGGAAGCGACTTAGCAGACGCTATCAATTAAGCTGATTGAAATAAGTTGAATTGAAGGCTTCGTTCGCGGAGCCTTTCCTATTTTAAGGAAACATGAGCAAGCAAGAAAAGATTGATGGGTTTGATGCAAATGGGCCAGGATTGAAAGATTCGGGGCTTTTTGGATTGCCGTTTGAGGTTGAGGAAGCCGAAGTGGTGATAATCCCCGTTCCTTGGGATGTAACGGTTTCTTTTGCTGACGGAACCAGCAATGGACCAGAAGCCATCATGTGGGCTTCTAAGCAGATTGACCTCTACTATCAAGGGTACAAGGATGCTTGGAAGATGGGAATTGCAATGCGTCACATTCCGACTGAATGGGCCGATTTGAATAAACATTACCGTAAAAAGGCACAGGAGGTAATTAGAAAGTTGGAAGAAGGCGCTTCTGAATCTGATGATGAAGTACAAGTGCTGGTTTCGGAAATCAACGAACAGTGTTCAGAGTTGATGGAATACGTTTACTCCCGATCATTGTCTCAATTAAAAAACGGAAAACTAGTTGGCATTTTAGGTGGTGACCACAGCACTCCTTTTGGATTGATGAAAGCACTTGCAGAAACGCAAGGTGAGTACGGGATTTTACAAATTGATGCGCATGCAGACCTTCGGAATGCCTACGAGGGTTTCACTTATTCCCATGCGAGCATAATGACGAATGCATTGTCGCTGCAAAATGTAACTAAATTAGTTTCGGTTGGTGTTCGGGATATTTGCGACCAAGAGGTTGCAACCATTGAAAATAGCGCTAAACGTATTGTCGCTTTCTATGACGAGGAGTTAAAGTTTAAGGAATTCAATGGCATAAATTGGAACACAGTCTGCGATGAGATTGTCACGGAACTTCCTCAGAAAGTTTACATCAGCTTTGACATTGACGGACTCGACCCTTCGCTTTGTCCTTCAACGGGAACCCCTGTAGCTGGCGGATTGAGCTTTGAGCAAGCGGTTTACCTCATTAAGAAAGTAGTGAGTTCGGGTAGAACCATTATTGGCTTCGACTTGGTAGAGGTCTCCCCTTCCGAATCTGGCTGGGATACAAACGTGGGCGCTCGGATGCTGCTTCAACTGTGTAACCAAATGGGTGCTTCAAATGGAAGAATGCCGTCAGCAAATGAATAACTCTTTATCGCAGGAACTGCTCGCATACTTACTCTCGTTTGCAACCGAGAATAAGCAGGAACTGATTGTTTCTCGTATGCTAGAACGAACCCGACATATTACCGTTGTTCTGGAAGATATTTATCAGCCACAGAACGCAAGTGCTGTTTTACGCACAGCTGACTGTTTTGGAGTACAGGACGTGCATGTAATTGAGAACACGAACGAATACGAAATCAATCCACGTGTGGTGCATGGAGCGGCCAAATGGCTGAATCTGCACAGGTACAATGCTGTACATGACAACACAACAGATTGTATTCAAAAACTGAAAGCTAAAGGATATTCAATTGTAGCTACAAGTCCACACGCTAATAGTGTTTCGTTGCACCAACTTCCGCTTAATAAGCCTGTTGCACTCATGTTCGGAACGGAAAAATTGGGTCTCTCCTCTACTGCTTTAGAACAAGCAGATGAACTGATGTACATTCCCATGTTTGGTTTTACTGAAAGTCTGAACATCTCTGTTTCGGCTGCTATTTGCTTGCAACACTTAACGCATCGCTTGCGACAAACTGGAATAGATTGGCACCTTTCTGAAGAAGAAAAGCATGAACTAAGCTTGGATTGGGCAAGAAATGTTCTTAAAGATCCTGAAGGATTGGAAAAACGGTTTTGGGAAGAGAACCCGCCTAAACCTCTGTAAGTCTCAGCTACACTACAACGCTGCCTTCTCGCAACTTCTTCTTATACTCGGAAGGTGTATGGCCGAAAGCCTGCTTAAAAAGGCTATTAAACGTAGATTTTGAATTAAAACCGCAATCGTTGGCAATGGCCATGATGGTAAGATGGTCGTAATCTGGATTTGCCAACCTACGTGTGACGGCCTTTAAACGAAACTCATTCACGAACGTGAAGAAGTTCTTTCCAATGTTCACGTTTAGCAGTTCGGTAAGTTCGTGTTTGGCAAGGTTAATTTGTGCCGAAAGCTCACTCAACGTAAGTTCCTGATTGAGATAGGAACGCTCATCATTCATGTGTGTAATTAACCGCTCTATAAGTGCTTTTGCTTCAGCATCCGTAAAACGTTGTTTCACCTCCTTGCCTTCCTCCTTATCTTCTGCTTGTGTTTCAATCTCAGGTTGAGTTCCTGAAGCTTCGTCATCAAGCGCGTAATCAGAACGAAACAACGAGGGCTGTCTTAAACCGAAGTAGCTAATTGCATAAGCAACAGATGTTAAACCAATGTGCGATAGCAATGAGGTGTCCACAACCTTCTTAAACATGATGGCGTTGTATGCTCCGGCAATAATGACCACTAATCCGCTGAGAGTAAATAGTATGGCGATAAAGTTTACCCAAAACAGTTCTAATCCCGTATCCCGATAACTGAACTGTGCTTCTATGTTCCGTCTAAAAACATTCAGCTTTACAAACGTTAGTGCAGTGTAAGCAACTACGGTAGTAAAGAACACAAAGGCAAAAGTCATTTTAACCCAGAGGTGCTCATTTCGTACCAAGAAAGTTTCGTCCGAGAAGTCGACCACATCCTGAAAGAAGATGAAGTAGCCGATTGTTATGGCCAAAAAAGGTAGAAAATGGAGCATATCCAATGCTCTAAATCGCTTTCTATCCGAC
>DMRV01000171.1 GCA_003456455.1 Flavobacteriales bacterium | reverse complement strand
ACGTTTTTCCAATACCGTTTTTCAGAACGTTCTTTCTGTCGGTAGCAAATTCATTGAAAAAGATGTACTGCCCGCCAACTTCCATAAATACACGAAGCTCTGCTCTCCCCAAAACGGGCTCAGAAAGTCGCCTCACTTTAAAAGACTTAAACAACACCTCATATGTGTGAATCTTATAATCGTTCGGCACACCATTTCCTTCATCCCAGTACAGAAAAAGCGTTTGCGCCAGCGTGAGTGTATCAGCAGCGTTTATGGCTTTCCAAGGGAAGGAAATTGAAGCAAATGCGGAATCGCCTTTGAATAACGGCTCCACCGTAACCTCGCCAGAGTATGTGTTGCCTTTTTGGGTTATGAGTTTGTACTTGAGTTGTGCATCAACTGAAGGTTTCGGAAGTGTATGCAACACCTTCAGGTTATAGTCTTTAGAACTCATTTTTACGGGGTACGCCCAGCTATTTGTGTCGCGGTTGTTGTAAAACGCACTTCCGTCTCCATTAGCGTACATATCAACTCTCGTAGCAAAAACACTATCACCAGTGGCTGATTTGATTTTGTCTGGAAGATTTCTTCGCGTTGCCATAAACCGCATTGGATGGATTTCCGTTTTTGCTGGCGGATGACCTCGGTCCCAAATCCACAGCCCTTCAACATGAACCCAATCGCCAGCAGTAGGCCAGTTCCAAATAACATCATACCGTTCGTGACCAGCAGTAGCAAAACCTGCCGTGCCCCCCGTTTCGCAAACCTCGGTGTATTTGTTGCCTTTGTTACCAGCCGCCAAGCCGCTTTCCCATTCGCAATGCACCCAATCTCGCACCACAGTATCGCGGACTTCCTTTCCGTCTTTATCCTTCGTTAACTTGATATGACGCGCAAGCAGGTTACGGTAATCTCTATCTGGAAAGATGTTGAAAGAGAAATCGTGCGTGTAGTGATAAAGAGGGAGGTCCTCAAAACTCACATGCGGGACACCAAACTTATAACCCTCGTGTCCAGGAATAGGCATTATCTGTCCTTCAAGAACAGAGACTGCATCATGGTCTATTACGGGGCGCCATGATGGGAGAATGAGCCGAAGGTCAACTATGTTTCTGAACATATACACCTTCATGGTATCCCAACACGGATACATTCCTTCTTCGGCCTCAGATGAAAAACGCAATGAATCGGGATACCAAAATGCTTCTTGCGCAGTTGATACGATAGGTGCTAAAGCAATTAGAACGGCAAAAACAAACTTCATTAATTAACCCATTTTTCAGTTAGTTTTTCAAGAATTTGAACCGCGTTTGTCGCTGCTCCTTTTCTCAAATTATCAGCCACAATCCAGAGATTAAATGTGTTTTCTGCGCTTTCATCTTTCCGAATTCTGCCTACAAAAACATCGTCTTTCTTGTGAGCCAATAACGGCATTGGATAAAGATTTGATTCCAAATCATCTTGAAGAACAACTCCTTCTGCTTTAGAGAGAAGCCAGCGAATATCTTCCACCGTGGCGGCCTTTTCAAAACTCACATTCACCGATTCTGAATGTCCTCCGTCTACAGGTACTCTTACTGCTGTTGCGGTGATTTTCAAATCAGGAACTCCCAGAATTTTTCGGGTTTCATGCACCAATTTCATTTCTTCTTTGGTGTATCCATTGTCTAAAAACACATCGCAATGCGGAATGCAATTACGGTGAATGGGATAATTATACGCTGGTGCACTTGCTGTTTTGCCGTTTTCTTCTTCCTCCAATTGGAGCATGGCAGCTTTTCCGGTTCCACTTACAGATTGATAGGTGCTTATCACAACTCGTTTTAGCTTAAATGCATCATGAAGCGGTTTTAGTGCTACCACCAACTGAATGGTAGAACAGTTCGGATTAGCAATAATCCTAGAACCTCCTTCTGCTGATTCCAAGTTTACTTCAGGAACAACCAACGGGACGTTTTCATCCATTCTCCATGCTGAAGAATTGTCGATAACCGTTGTTCCAACCTCCGCAAATTTTGGAGCCCATTCTAGGGATGTACTTCCTCCGGCTGAAAAAAGTGCAAAATCTGGTTTTAAAGAGATGGCTTTTTCCATTCCAATTACCCGAATCTCATGATCTTTAAAACGAATTGTTTTGCCCACCGAAGATTCGGATGCCACAGCATACAATTCGGTGATTTTAAAGTTTCTTTCTTCTAAAACGGTTAGCATTTCTCGGCCAACCAGACCAGTTGCTCCAATAATGGCAATTCTCATGATTATATAACGAATGGTTAAACTCTGACGGGGTTCAAAAGTACTATATTTACCTCCCTTGTCTTCGAAGAAACACCTACTGTATGCCAAGTCGTTTTTACCGTTTTTTAGCTTGTATTATTATGCTAATTCCAGCATTTGGAATGGCTCAGGTGATTGATGACTTTTCTGACCTTGATTTCACGAGCAATCCAACATGGTCTGGAACTCCAGCTGATTTCATTATAAACGCAGATAGTGCGTTACAGCTTGAAAACACTTCGCCTAGTGGAGGAGACACTTCTTTTCTGTCCACTCAGTTTGCACAACAAGCTTTAAGCGAAAAGGAGTGGCAATTCTGGATAAAACAAAGCTTTTCAGGTTCGGCAAATAATTTTGGGCAGGTGTGGTTGGTTGGAAATGAGACCAACCCAACCACTGTATCTTCCCAAGGGTATTTCATACAATTTGGCGAAGCAGGAAGTAACGATGCCATCGAGCTTTTTTATTCGAGTGGCGGGAGCATAACTTCTGTTTGCCGAGGTGCAGACGCACTTGTAGCTGGTAGTTTTGAACTGCGATTGAGGGTTAGACGAGATGCCGCTGGTCTTTGGTCTATTGATATTGATGAAGCAGGTGGATATGATTTTGTGCCTCATACTTCTGGAACTAACGCCACTTTAACTACAACAGACCACATCAGTGTTCTCTGTAAATACACTTCGAGTAACGCAGATAATTTTTTCTACGATGATTTCTACTTTGGGGATTACATTTTGGATGTAACCGCGCCAGAAGTCTCTTCTGTTACTGCAGTATCAATAAATGAAGTTGACGTGTTGTTTAACGAGCCCGTGGAGCAAACAACAGCAGAAGCTTTGACAAATTACAACGCTGATGGTGGGCTGGGCTTACCTTCTAGCGCAAGCTTGGATGGTGCAAACCCTAGCTTGGTGCATCTTACATTCGGCTCAGCACTTACGAACGGAACCTTGTACAACCTCACCGTTTCTAATGTGGAAGACCCATCAGGAAATGTGATGGCAAGTACCGTTGAGCAATTTATATATGTGGTAACCACGGCAGCCAACTTCCGTGATGTGGTCATTAACGAATTCATGTGTGACCCAACCCCATTTGTTGGTTTGGCTGATGCTGAATTTGTTGAAGTGTTCAACACAAGCAACAACTACATTGACCTCACAGATTGGAAATTAGGCGATGCATCTGGTTTCGGAACTATTGGTTCACACATTATAGGCCCTCAGGAATATGCGGTACTAATTGCAACGGGCTCCGCGGCTGATTTTGCATTTTATCCAAACGTAGTGTTGGTCTCATCTTTTCCTTCCCTTAATAATAGTGGCGATGACATCGTCCTTCAAGACACCAGCGAAACGGTTATTGATGAAATCAGTTATGACCCTTCTTGGTATCAGGATGAAAACAAGGAAAGTGGCGGCTATAGTATTGAACAGATAAACCCATTTGCTTCTTGTACAAATGCAAGTAATTGGATTGGCTCTTCTCACCCACTTGGGGGAACGCCTTCGGCAGAAAACTCAGAATTTAACTCTGCTCCAGACATTATCGGACCAGAACTTATTGGCGTTACCATTATTGATGCGCAAGCGATAGAATTACGATTGAATGAAACGCTAAATACGGGTGCCGTCAGCGCAGCAAATGTTTTGCTTAATCCAGCAGTTGGTGTGGCTAACGCTACGTCATCTTCAAACAATACCATTCTTGTAACGTTAGCAACAGCTGTTGATTCTGGCGTGGTTTACACCGTAAATGTGATAGGAATATCAGATTGCGAAGGAAATCTTCAAGGTTCAGATTCAACCGAAACATTCATTTTACCATTTCTGGCAGATTCGGGAGATTTCGTCATAAACGAAGTGCTTTTTAATCCATTTACCGGTGGTGTGGATTACGTGGAGCTTGTAAACAATTCTGATAGACCGTTGAATCTGAAAGGTTGGATGCTGGCAAATTATGATGAGGAAGACGGCATCAGCAATCAAAAAACCATTATAACCCAGAACTACGCGGTTGAGGCCGGTGGCTATGTTCTAATTACCGAAGACACTACCGATGTCATGATGAACTACATTCAGCATGGCGTCAATAATTTTATTGAAGCCGATTTGCCATCGTACAACAATGATTCTGGAACGGTTTACTTGTTGAATGTAGATTCAATTGTTAGCGAATCCTTCTCTTATGATGAAGACTTGCATTTTCCGCTATTAAGCTCAGTTGATGGTGTTTCTCTAGAAAGATTGGACGTGAATAGGCCTGTGAATGATTTAGGTAACTGGCATTCTGCGGCTCAGGCGGTAGGTTTTGGAACACCTGGTTTACAGAACTCTCAGTTCTTCCCTAGTTCAGGTATTGAAGGAGAAGTAACAACAGAACCTGAAATATTTTCTCCTTACGATGGAGATGGAGTAAACGATTTACTCAACATCAACTACAACTTCACCGAATCTGGATTTGTAGGGTCGATACGCATTTATGACGCCAGCGGAAGACCTGTTCGTCAACTTACCACAAATGAACTACTTGGGCCATCTGGAACCGTTACATGGGATGGCACAACCGACAATGGGGAAAAAGTACGAATTGGCATGTACGTGATTTTGTTTGAAGCTTTCAATACAAGCGGAAAGTCAAACACGTACAAATTGAGTACGGTACTAGGCGGAAGATTATAGAAGCTCGTTTGCCAAATTCGCAAGCTCAGAACGCTCGCCTTTTTCAAGTGTAACATGCGCACACAGCTTATTTCCCTTCACCTTTTCTATGAGGTAAGAAAGTCCGTTACTCTGGGTGTCTAAGTAAGGTGTGTCTATCTGAAAAATGTCTCCTGTAAAAATGATTTTTGTGTTTTCTCCAGCACGTGTAATAATTGTTTTCACCTCATGTGGAGTGAGGTTTTGCGCTTCATCAATAATGAAAAAGATATTGCTCAAACTTCTACCTCTTATGTAAGCAAGCGGAGTAATCATCAGCTTTTCTTGCTCCACCATCAGCTGAATTTGCTTGGCTTCTTTTCCCCTTTCAGGAAACTGACTTTGAATAAACTTTAGGTTATCCCAAAGTGGCTCCATGTAAGGGTTAATCTTACTCTTAATATCACCAGGCAAGAAACCAATGTCTCTGTTGCTTAATGGAACGATTGGTCGTGCGAGGTAAATCTGTCTAAAATCTTTTTTCTGTTCCATTGCACCTGCAAGCGCCAAGAGCGTTTTCCCTGTTCCAGCAACTCCTTGAAGCGTAACCAGTTTTATATTCGGATCGAGAATGGCGTGTAGTGCAAATACTTGTTCTGCATTTAGCGGTCTAATACCATACGCAGTTGTTTTTTCAATCCGATGCAGCATTCCTGTCTCTGGATTGCTGTGCACCAAAGCAGATTTCTTACCATTCTTAAGAATGTAATAATGATTGTTTGGCGCAGTCTCCAAACCCACCGTTTCTGGGGCGCAAGTGCCTTCTTTATACAAGTCGTTGATAACGGAAGATTCAATGCCGTCAACACTTGTTTCTCCTTTGTATAAGGTGCTTACATCCTTAATTTTCCCTGTTTCATAATCCTCGGCATTCACGTTCAACGACTTTGCCTTCAAGCGTAAATTGATGTCCTTACTAACGAGAACAACTTTGCGGTCTGGAAACTCTGTTTGAACCGTTAAAGCCGCATTCAAAATATTATGATCCGCTTTGTTTTCTCCAAAAATTCTGTTCGCGTCAACATCGGCTTTACCGCCTGTCATTACAACCTTAAACGAACCCTTCTTTGGCCCGTTTATAGGAATCCATTCCTGCAATCTTTTGGTTCCAGCCAGCACATCCAGTTCACGAATGAACTCACGTGCCGCAAAATTCTTGCTGTCGTTTCCCTTCTTAAAATTATCTAGTTCTTCCAAGACCGTAATCGGAATGGCCACATCATGCTCGTCAAATTGTGTTATAGCATTGTGGTCGTAAATGATTACGGATGTGTCTAAAACAAATATTTTTCGCTCTTCTTTCTTCTTTACCATACTGTTGGAGTTGTGTATGAAAATTAATGCTTTGAACTCCTCACCCGTAATCTTAGTTTTGTGATTGTCCCATTTTTTTCAACAAAAAAAGTGGTGCGTAAAACCTCTGAACCCCAGAACCCCAACCTATGTCATTACCTACAACCCTAGAAACAGCATTTTTTCAATGTTCAACAATTGAGGAAGCCGAAAACCTGATAAACAATTGCGTAACTCGAGAAGCGATGGTTGGATTTCACAATTCTCAAGGTATCCACATAAAATCTTCTCCAAGTGTCACTGAGTTTGTTGGTTACACGGAAGAAGATCTCATGGGACAATCAGCTTATGACTTCTTTCACCCTGATGATTTTCAGACAATTCTTAAATCTCATGCAGAAGTAACCGTAACTAAGGAAGTAAACCGAGTTGAATATCGGATGCTCAAGAAAGACGGCACTTACAAGCACGTTTCCACATTGAGTAAAACGTTGAAAGACCAAAATGAGGTGGAGTTCATACTCACGCTTACGTTTTAACTAGCAGAATTGGGCGTTGGTCGTATTTTTTTTGGTGTAAGTCGTATTTATTGGAAATGATGTTTTATATTTGAAACACAGTTCCAATTCCTGGTTTCACCCCCATCGTATGACGCTTCGGCTGATTCGGTGGGGGTATTTGTTTGTCTGAACTCGAGGCTGCCTTATTTGTTACCTTTGCTGAAACGCACAATTGAAAGCAAATGCAAGAGGTATTGACCGATATGAAAACTGAGATAGAAGAAGTACTAAACGCACTAAACATCAAACCAGTAAACCCAGCTGGTTCTACTGGTTTAGTTGATTTTAAAGGTTCAGGAAAAGAAATTGCTTCCTACTCTCCTGTTGACGGCAATTTGATTGCATCGGTTGGTTCTTGCGGAGCAGATGACTACGAAACGGTAATTGTAAAGGCTCAAGAAGGGTTTAAAGTTTGGCGTACTTGGACAGCTCCAGCACGCGGAGAGGTTGTTCGACAAATTGGAGATGCACTTAGAGAAAAGAAAGATCCATTAGGGAAACTGGTTTCCTATGAAATGGGAAAAAGTTTGCAAGAAGGTTTAGGTGAAGTGCAAGAAATGATTGACATCTGCGATTTTGCAGTTGGTCTTTCGCGTCAGCTATACGGTTTAACGATGCATTCGGAGAGACCACTTCACAGAATGTACGAGCAATATCACCCCATGGGAGTTGTTGGAATCATTTCAGCATTTAATTTCCCTGTAGCAGTGTGGAGTTGGAATACAATGCTTGCTTGGGTTTGCGGTGACACTTGTGTTTGGAAACCTTCTGAGAAAGCGCCTATTTCTGCTGTTGCTTGCCAGAATATTATCAAAGAAGTTTTTGAAAAGAATAATGTACCAGAAGGCGTTAGTGGTCTAGTTCACGGTGATTATACTGTAGGTGAAATGATGACCAACGATAAGCGTGTTCCGCTTGTGTCAGCTACTGGTTCTATCAGAATGGGGAAAAAAGTGGCTGTTGCCGTTGGTGCCAGATTAGGAAAAACACTTCTAGAATTAGGAGGAAACAATGCGGTAATCATCACCGAAAATGCTGATTTGAACATTTCGATAGTTGGCGCACTTTTCGGAGCAGTTGGAACATGCGGGCAACGTTGCACCAGCACACGAAGATTGATTATTCATGAAAGTGTATATGATGAAGTGAAGAATAGTTTGGCAAAAGCTTATGGCCAATTGCGCATTGGAAATCCGTTGGATCAAAACAATCACGTTGGGCCTTTAATTGACAAGCAAGCTGTTGAGGCATACTTGAACGCATTAGAACAAGTAAAAGCTGAAGGCGGAAATATTGTGGTTGAAGGTGGTGTGCTGGAAGGCGAAGGATATGAAAGCGGATGCTATGTAAAACCAGCCATTGCTGAAGCCAAGAATAGTTTTCAAATCGTGCAAAACGAAACTTTTGCTCCTATTCTGTATTTGTTAAAGTATAGCGATATTGACGAAGCAATTGGGTTGCAAAATGGTGTAGTGCAAGGTCTTTCATCTGCAATAATGACAACGGATTTGCGTCAAGCTGAGTTGTTTCTGAGCTATGCTGGTTCTGATTGCGGAATTGCAAATGTGAACATTGGAACATCAGGAGCAGAAATTGGTGGTGCTTTTGGTGGAGAGAAAGAAACAGGTGGAGGACGTGAATCAGGTTCTGATGCGTGGAAAGTTTACATGAGAAGACAAACGAATACTATCAACTACAGCACTGAATTGCCATTGGCGCAAGGAATAAAATTCGATCTCTGATTACCCGATTTGAAAAACCCTCTATATATCGCTTTAGTAGTTTTTCTGAGTTCTTGTTCGCAAGATCCAGCGGAGGCGCTTTTTGAAGACCAGCGGTATTACTATGATTTGCCAGCGTTTATATCCAAACAGATGGATAATCTGCAAGGCAAAGGGCAGTGGGTTCGGAAGCACGTAACTAAAGACGGACACAGCCATATTATTGAGCGTGGTAATATTGACTGGAAAGAAGAACTAGACGTTTTTAAAGAAGCAGACATTAACCGCCCCGCATGGAGAGGAGAGTTTAAGGTTGACAGTATTTCTTTGGAACGTGTTTTTGTAATTACATACAAAACCGAAAACGAGGAAATCCCAGTGAAAAACGTTGTTGTTACCGTGGATAAAGACACCAAGCAATGTTTGCAGATTTCTGTAGACAGAAGAACGAAAAACTTCCTTTACAGCTCTGACCAAAGCCTTTACTTTACGACAGGCGAAGGATACATGATGAAAGGAAAGCTTTCAGTCACGCTCCTATTCGATTCAGAATATTCCATTGAAAGCGAGTTTATTGAAAGTTAGTTGGCCGTTTTTACCACTGGTCATTTTTACCCTATTCTTTTCTGGGTGTACTAAACAAAAACAGCCCAATTTGCTGGTTAATAAATGGCATTTTACTGTTGACATAGGCAACGAAAAACTTCCATTTCATGCTGAGATTTTAGAGGAAAATCAAACAATTCAGTTTTACGCCATAAACGGTGACGAGCGGATACGCGCAGATGAATTTGAAGTGCGTGGCGACAGCGTTTTTATCCGACTTCCAATTTTCAACACAGCGTTAATCGGAAAAATAGAAGATGGTATAATCAGCGGAAGCTTCTTCGATTACTCACGAAGTAACCATTACCAACTTCCCTTCACAACATCTCAAGATTCGCAAACAAGGTTTTCAACTACCGCCAGTCCTAATATAGATGTAACGGGGAAATGGCAAATAGCCTTCAGTCCAGAAACTGAAAACGAATATCCCGCGATTGGTGTTTTCGAACAACACGGAAATCGAGCTTTTGGTACTTTTCTCACCAAAACAGGCGATTACCGCTATTTAGAAGGAAACGTATCTGGCGATAGCCTAATGCTTTCTTGTTTCGATGGCTCGCACGTTTTTCTATTCAAGGCAAAAGTTACTGGAAACCGTATTGAAGGCAGTTTCTGGTCTGGAAGTCATTGGCAAGAAGACTGGGTTGGTGTTAGAGATGAAAACTTTGAATTGCCAGATCCAAACACACTCACATTTATTAAATCCGGCTATTCTAAGCTTGATTTCTCATTTCAAAACTTAGAAGGAAAAACCGTTAGTTTAAATGATGAAACGTTTAAAAACAAGGTTGTTATTGTACAAATTATGGGAAGTTGGTGTCCGAACTGTATGGACGAAACAGCGTACTTGGTTTCGTTGCACGAGAAGTTCCATAAGCAAGGCTTAGAGGTGGTTTCGCTCGCATTTGAGAAAAGCGATAATCCGGAAACAAACGTTAAATCATTAAATCGATTGAAGGAGCATTTCAAAATTCCATACGAGATTCTTTTAGCTGGAAAGGCGAGCAAAACAGAAGCAGCAAAAAGACTTCCAATGCTAAATCATGTGCTTTCTTTTCCAACAAGTATTTTCATAGACAGGGGTGGAAGTGTGCGAAGAATACATACAGGTTTTTCTGGCCCGGGAACTGGAGAATACTACAAGGAATTTGTTGAAGAAACCAATCAATTTGTTGCTCAGTTGCTGATGGAGTAATAGTCTTTATTCACGTTTCGCGTTAGCGCATTTTCAATATGACAACTCGTTTGACAAATACACGGAACGAAAATTGCTTTATTTGAATTCTAAACTAAAAAACCAGTCACTACTATGAAGAAATTATTTACTCTCGGTTTGCTTGTTATCTCAGCAGCCGTGTTTGCACAAGACAAGATTAAAGTTAAAGAAGAAGTGGTTGCTATTGATGGAACCAGCAGAAACAGCTTAACCGTAATGTTAGTTGGGTCTAGCACGGACGATGTAAAGAAAGCTTGGAAAAAGAAGCTTAAAGAA
>DMRV01000012.1 GCA_003456455.1 Flavobacteriales bacterium | reverse complement strand
CAAAATGGGACAGGATGGCCATGATAGAGGTGCAAAAGTAATTGCCACCTCCTTTGCCGATATTGGTTTTGATGTAGATATAGGTCCACTTTTTCAAACGCCCAAAGAAGTAGCTAAGCAAGCTGTAGAGAATGACGTTCACATTGTAGGCGTGAGTTCATTGGCTGGTGGACATAAAACGCTCGTTCCTGCTGTCATTCAGGAACTTAAGAGTTATGGTCGAGAAGATATTATGGTTGTGGCTGGCGGTGTTATTCCTCACCAGGATTATGATTTTCTTTTCGAAAACGGAGTAGCGTTTGTCTTCGGACCCGGAACTGTAATTGCGACTGCTGCACAGGAAATATTGGAGCAGCTATCAGAATAAGCAAATCTTAAGTACAGACCATGAAAGACATTATTTAGGTGATACTAGATAATTTGGTCTCCCAAGGTTTGAAATGCGTGTGGGTATTCATACAGGACCTGTAGTAGCAGGTATTGTAGGTGTAAAGAAATTCCAGTACGACATTTGGGGAGATACCGTAAATACGGCTAGCAGAATGGAGTCTTCAGGTAAAGTTGGCAAGGTGAATATTAGCCAGGCTACGTATGATTTGGTAAAGAATGAGCCTGCTTTCGTATTTGAAAATAGGGGTAAAATTATAGCTAAGGGTAAAGGCGAGCTCGAGATGTATTTCGTGAATCAGACCACTTAATTTTCTGAAGTGTGCGAAACTGCTGCTATAATAAGCACTGGTTTGTGCCGTTTAAATACCATGAATCGATTGAAAAACATATCATTTACTTTGGTTGGCATTTTCATATTAAGTCTGGTTTTATCTTCATGTGCAAGCACACATCAAGCACGTAAATGTGATGGGAGGAGGGCTATTAAGACACCGATGGGACCAATGTAGCCGTTGATTTAAACATTAGCAAAGCTTATGACGTTACTATCATGGGATTAATTAGTTTCGCAGAAAGTACACGTAGACGTGAAAAAATTATTGATTTTTTTGATGTGCATAGCGGTAATATCTCCAACAGTGGAGAAAGTGGTCATAGGATTTGGTTTCCTTTCTGATTTCGACTTTTCGATAATTGAATTAGTAGAGAACGAGGAAAAGAATAAAGAATCTGAAAAAGAAGAGAACAATAAGAAAGAATTACAGGAGGCCGAATTCTTGAGTCACAGATATTCTTTTTCCCTGAATCACAACTGGGCTTTTTTCCAAAACATAAATTTCTACCAGTCGCATGTGGATGATGTTCCATCTCCACCGCCTAACCACTCGTGTTAATTTATCTCTGTATTTTTTCTTGATGTAGCAGTCATAGGAAAAATATTCAAATTCACTTTTTTATCCGACCTAATTAGCACATGTAAAATGTCTCTAGGTTAATACGTTTTATTATGAAAAATTATTTAAAAAATATAGGTTCTGATATTCCCGCTGGTATCGTAGTCTTTTTTGTTGCAGTTCCTCTTTGTTTAGGAATTGCTTTAGCATCGGGAGCTCCACTTTTTTCGGGGATCATAGCAGGAATGATAGGAGGTATAGTTGTAGGTTTGCTAAGCGGTTCGCAGCTCGGAGTAAGCGGCCCTGCCGCTGGATTGGCGGTGATTGTTCTTACTGCAATTCAAGACCTCGGCTCGTTTGAGGTTTTCTTAATGGCTGTTGTACTAGCTGGTGTAATCCAAATTTTTTTGGGAGTGCTAAGAGCAGGTATTATCGGATACTATTTCCCATCTGCCGTTATAAAAGGAATGTTAGCTGCTATCGGAATTATTATTTTTCTCAAGCAAATCCCTCACGCTTTTGGGTATGATAAGGATTATGAAGGAGATTTGAACTTCTTCCAGCCTGACGGATATAATACATTCAGTGAACTTGGTCACATGGTTGAATTCATATCTCCAGGTGCAACATTGGTTGCATTTATTTCACTGGCTATTCTCATTCTTTGGGAGCAGAAATTCATGAAGCAGATTAGATTGTTTCAAATAGTTCAAGGCCCAATTGTTGCCGTTGCTGTAGGAATCGGTTTAAACTTGGCTTTTGCTGGTTCCAGTCTGGCCATCGAAGGAGAACACACAGTGAATCTGCCTGTATCAGACGGACTAGCTGGCTTCTTCGGGCAGTTTACATTGCCCGATTTTGGTTCAATATCAAACTCGAACGTTTGGGTGGTGGCTGCCACAATGGCCATTGTAGCAAGTTTGGAAACGCTGTTATGCGTGGAGGCAACAGATAAGCTTGATCCCCGGAAACGAATTACTCCTACTAATCGCGAATTGTTTGCTCAAGGAATTGGGAATACCGTCTCTGGTTTGATTGGCGGATTACCTGTAACTCAGGTAATCGTACGTAGCTCTGCTAATATTCAGTCAGGAGGTCAGACTAAAGTTTCTGCCGTTTTTCACGGACTGTTAATCCTGTTCTCAGCATTGGCTATTCCATTTGTATTGAATTTGATTCCGCTTGCTTGCTTAGCAGCAATATTATTGGTGGTTGGTTTTAAGCTTGCTAAGCCATCTCTTTTTAAAGAAATGTATGCAGGTGGAAGGATTCAATTCGTTCCTTTCATTGTTACGGTTTTTGGTATTGTGTTTACAGATCTTTTAGTTGGGATTTCTCTGGGAATGGTTGTTGGGGTATTCTTCATCTTGTATGAAAATTTTAAGGCTTCTTATTTCGTTCAACAGAGAGAGGAAGGTGAACGCACCATTATAGAACTTTCCGAGCATGTTACCTTTTTAAACAAGGCAGCCATTTTAAAATTACTGGATGATATTGAGGTCGGACATTCGGTTACTATAGATGCTTCCAAATGTATATTTATGCACCCCGATGTAAAAGAAATTATAGAAGATTTCCTCTTGAGTGAAAAGCACAAGGGTGATCATATCGAATATATTAAACCATTAGACAAACCAATAGGTGGCCTTGGATTCGAAGCCTAATAAAAACTTAAAAAACAATAAAGATGAACGCATTAAATGCAGGTACTCAGAACAGAATTAGCCCACAAAAAGCCCTTGAATTACTAAGGGACGGAAACCAGCGGTTTACCTCAAAGAATATGCTAAAAAGAGATTTTCACATTCAGGTTAGACAAACCGCAGGTGGCCAATGGCCTTTTGCCGTGGTACTTGGTTGTATAGACTCAAGAGTACCAGTAGAGTTAATTTTTGACCAAGGAATTGGGGATATTTTTTCTGCTCGAGTAGCAGGAAATTTTGTTAACACTGATATTCTTGGAAGTATCGAATACGGTTGTAAAGTTGCTGGATCTAAGCTCGTTATGGTTTTGGGTCATGAAGGTTGCGGAGCGATTAAAGGCGCTTGTGATGGGGTAGAACTGGGAAACATTACTCCGATGCTTGCAAACCTGCATAAAGCTGTTGATTCCGTTGAAGATTCTGGAGACAGAAGTTCAGCAAATGCTGATTTTGTTCACAAGGTTATAGACTCAAATGTTGACCTTACAATAGAAGATATTCGTAGGAAGAGTGCTGTTTTGAAAGAAATGGAAGATGCTGGTGAAATCATGATTGTAGGTGCAGTTTATGATGTTGCAAGCGGAAAAGTGAATTTCAAATAATTAGATTTTGTAGATGGATTGCAAGAGCTTGAAGTCTTTAACACCACTTCAAGTTCAACTTGGCAGTTGAATGAAAACATCGGTAATTACATACTCTAAAGAGGAGGAATTAGCAAATACAATTTCTCATGTTGTTGGGTTCATACTTGCATTATTCGGTCTTGTTTTTATGTTTATTCAGGCAAATTCACAGCTTTCCTTTTGGGGAAATGTTGGAGTTTGGGTTTATGGTGTGAGCCTGTTAACGACATTTGCCGCATCTAGTCTATATCATGGAACAATCGATGGTCGATTGAAGCTTTTCTACAAGAAGCTAGATCATATTAGTATCTACCTCCTTATATCTGGAAGCTACGCGGTCATCATATTCAATCGTCTGATGAATGCTGATGGATATGTCTTTCTGACAGCGTTATACGGAATGACCTTGATTGGTGTGTGGTTTAAATTCAGATATGTCCATAGGTTCAAGGTTGTTTCAACCATCATCTATATCATTATGGGGTATATCATTTTTGCCAACCCTATGGTGTTCTTTGATGTCCTTGAGCGCAATACAATTATTCTTCTAACGGTTAGTGGTCTTTTCTATACCATTGGTACAGGGTTTTACTTGTGGAAATCAAAAAAGTGGACTCATTTTACTTGGCACGTGTTTGTCTTGATAGCTGCATCTCTGCATTTTCTTGCTGTCTATCGCGAACTCATTTCGTGAACACTCAATAAATTTAATACTCTGACAACATGATTATTCTTTTCAAGAGAGTATGTTTACTATGTCTATTTGGGGTAATGCACATCACTGTAATTGCACAACCAATTATAGATAATCAATTTAACTCTTGGTACATGTATTTTGGTAATCATAGAATTACCGATAAGTGGGGACTCCACACAGAATATCAATGGAGAAGAAGTGGCATCATTCAAAACTGGCAACAATCCTTGTTGCGTGTTGGTGCAGATTTTAGTGTAACTTATAACCTTACGCTAACTACAGGCTACGGATGGATTGTCTCATACCCTTACGGAGAACAGCCAATTGCACAAACGACTACTGAACACAGAATTTGGCAGCAGCTAATTCTGAAACAGCAAGTTTGGCGGTTGTATTTCAATCACAGATTTCGGGTTGAACAACGTTTTATTGAAGATTGGCAAGCAAATGCTGCCGGGGTTCAGGAACTTAACAGGTTTAAATACAGAAATAGAGGCCGCTACAGATTCATGGTGTCTATTCCATTAAGTAGAAAAGAACTTGTAAATAACACACTATTTCTTGCAATTTATGAGGAAATATTCCTTGGCTTTGGAAAAGGATTGGGTATAAATATTCTTCACCAGAACAGGTTGTATGCCGCTCTAGGTTGGAAATTTTCTCCTAAGTTGAATATTCAGTTAGGCTACCTCAACCAGTATATCATAAAATCTGATGGCTTGAAACACGAACGAAACCATACGTTTCAGTTATCTTGTACTTACAATTTTGACTTTAGAAAGAAGGAGAAGAAGGGGGAGTTGTAACTTTTACTTAATCATCATAGCAAATTCTTGCCAGAGGTTTTCCATAGGAACATTTGCATCAATTTTAATGGTCTCCTTTTTTACGGGGTGCATAAACTCAAGACTTCTAGCATGTAAATGAATAGAAGCATCCGGGTTGTTCCCGGAAGCACCGTATTTAAGATCTCCTTTGATAGAACATCCCATTTTAGAAAGCTGAACTCGAATTTGGTGATGACGTCCAGTTTTTGGGTACACTTCGAGTAGAGTATGTCTATCTACAGCTCGCAGAACCTTGTAGGTCAATTCCGCACGCTTAGTATGCTTGGCTTCGTTTTCGAATGCCTTGCTTCGATTCTTATCATGATTTTTTCGAAGCCAATGAATCAGTCGGCCTTTCTCTTCTTTGGGTCTTTTAGTTACTACAGCCCAATAGACCTTTTTGGTTTCGCGATCGGCAAACATTTTATTCATTCGAACCAAGGCTTTGCTAGTCTTTGCAAAAAGAACCACACCACTTACTGGCCTGTCTAATCGGTGAATAATTCCGAGGTATACATCGCCAGGTTTGTTCTTAGCTTTTTTGATGTATGTTTTCAACATATCAGCTAAAGGTTCATCTCCAGTCCTATCGCCTTGAATAAGAACACCGGATGGTTTATTTACAGCAATGAGATGATTATCCTCGTAAAGAATTTCAATGCTTTTTGTTGCCATGATTAAAACTTAGTATTGCTCCGATTCGTTGGGGAAATCTTTACTTCTTACATCTCCGATGTAAGATTTAACCGCCAAATCCATGTCTTCTGCGAGGTTGGCATATCTACGTAAGAATCGAGGGCTGAATTCTTGGTTCATCCCAAGCATATCATGCGTAACAAGTACTTGCCCGTCAACACCATTTCCGGCACCGATTCCAATAATCGGAACTTCAACTTCTTGCGCCACTTTTGCAGCAAGTGCCGCTGGAACTTTTTCTAAAACAATAGCAAAGCAACCTGTTTCCTCAAGTAGTTTTGCGTCTTCTATCAATCTTTGCGCTTCTTCTTCTTCTTTCGCCCGAACCGTATATGTTCCAAACTTGTAAATACTCTGAGGAGTAAGACCTAAATGTCCCATTACTGGAATTCCAGCAGTCAAAATTCTTTCAATAGATTCAACAATTTCTCGCCCGCCTTCCATTTTAATAGAATGGCCGCCAGATTCTTTCATAATTCGAATAGCAGAAGTCAAGGCTTCTTTGGAGTTTCCTTGATACGAGCCGAATGGCATATCAACCACAACTAGACAACGCTCAGTAGCGCGAACCACACCTGCCGCGTGGTAAATCATTTCGTTAAGTGTAATAGGCAGCGTTGTTTCGTGACCAGCCATTACGTTTGAGGCAGAATCTCCTACCAGCAGAATGTCAATTCCCGCTTGATCTAATATTTTGGCCATCGTAAAATCGTAGGCCGTAAGCATGGCGATTTTTTCGCCATTACGCTTCATTTCTTGAAGCACGTGAGTGGTTATTTTTTTAACCGATTTGTGTACAGACATTAGTCTTCTTTTTTCTGCGCCTTACGCACTTTAACGGGTAAAGGTCGCGCTTCTATTTCTTCTTCGGAAACTTCTTCTTCG
>DMRV01000159.1 GCA_003456455.1 Flavobacteriales bacterium | reverse complement strand
TGGTTAACCCCAGATCAAGTTGCAATTCTGCCCGTTTCGGATAAATATAATGACGAAGCAAAAAAGCTTTCACGTTTGCTTAAGAATTACGACCTTCGCGCCCTCGTTGACGAGCGCAGCGAGAAAGTTGGAAGGAAAATCCGTGATACGGAAGTGGTGAAGGTTCCTTACATGCTTATTTTGGGAGAACAAGAAGTTGCCTCAGGAAAGCTATCAGTAAGGAAACAGGGAGAAGGAGATATAGGCACATTCAGTATTGAGGAATTTGCCAAACTCATTCAAGATGATATTGCGGCAGACTTAGAAGTGAAAGAATAATAACTAAAGAAGAATACCATTAGAAGACCTAGAAATCCGAGGAGAGTCGTAAGACGCGAAGACCCCCATAAAATCAATGGAAAAATTGACGTACCGGAAGTTCGGCTAGTTGGGGAAGGAATTGAACCGGGTGTGTACCCGATTAAACAGGCCTTGGAAATGGCAGATGAACAAGGACTTGACCTTGTAGAGATATCTCCAAACGCAGCACCGCCTGTGGCTAAGATATTAGACTACAAAAAGTTTTTGTTCGAACAGAAGAAAAAACAAAAGGAGCTGAAAGCCAAAGCCACTAAAATTGTGGTAAAGGAAATCAGGTTCGGACCAAATACTGACGATCATGATTTTGAGTTCAAGCTCAAGCATGCTCAAGGTTTTTTAGAACAAGGATGCAAAGTTAGAGCATTCGTATTCTTTAGAGGAAGGTCGATTGTATATAAGGATAAGGGAGAAATTCTTCTTTTGAAATTCGCCAACGAGTTGGAGGAATTAGCAAAAGTAGAGATGCTTCCAAAAATGGAAGGAAAGAAGATGTTCATCATCCTCTCTCCTAAGAAAGGATCAAAGAAGTAAACAGTTAATTAATAATAGACGTCATGCCTAAGGTTAAGACTAATTCCAGCGCCAAAAAAAGATTCAAAGTAACTGGATCTGGAAAAATCAAGCGTAAGCACGCGTTCAAGAGTCACATTCTTACCAAAAAAACGACTAAGCAGAAGAGAAATCTGACGAAAGCTGGTTTGGTTAGCGATGCCGATACTCCGAACGTAAAGCACATGTTAAACATCTAAGTAAGTTAAACCCGGTCTTAAGCTCAGTAAGTTTCCAAAGAGGAACGCTTAACGCCAAAAACTAAACAAAATGCCAAGAGCAGTAAATGCTGTAGCCTCAAGAGCTAAGCGCAAAAAGGTCCTTAAACAGGCCAAAGGTTACTTCGGAAGAAGAAAAAATGTATGGACCGTTGCTAAGAATGCGGTTGAAAAAGCACTTAGCTACCAATACCGAGATAGAAGAGTCCGAAAGCGTGAATTCAGAAAATTGTGGATTCAGCGTATCAACGCGGGTGCTCGCCAATACGGAATGTCTTATTCTGTATTCATGGGTAAAGTTGCAAAGAGCGGCATAGACATCAACAGAAAAGTTCTTGCAGATCTAGCGATGAACGAGCCAGAGGCTTTCAAAGCAATAGTTGATCAAGTAAAATAAACTTCGTTTGAAGTAAAACTGAAGGGCCATCTGACTAAGTCGGATGGCCCTTTTTATTTCAAGGCAACAGTCGCTATCTTCATAGACACAATGCGAATTCTATTCACCCTACTTCTTTTGAGTGGCGTACTATCATCGAGTGCGCAGTGCATAGACACCCTAAACTTTGTAGACCCCGCGCCTGCCTGCTTCTTAGAATTTCGCCCTTTATGCGGTTGCGATGGAAACACGTACAGAAACGAATGCTACGCAGAAGCTGCTACACTTCTACGGTGGGTTGATGGCCCGTACGAACAAGTGGCATTTGAGTTTCGACCAAACCCTGTAATAGATTTTCTGAATACAACCATTGTCACAAAATTTGAGGCCAATGTGAATATTTACATTTTTGATAAGAACGGCACAATCAAATATGCTCAAAGACTAAATGCCGTTACATGGTATTACCTAACTATTCCGATGAACACATTTGACCCAGGAGTATATGTAATGCTAGTAGAATCGAATGGAGTGACGAAAGTCTCCAAATTCGTCAAGTGGAATACTTAAGTATTTTCTTCTTGAACTAGCTGGTTAAAAGGAGGTTTTAAGTAGCTATTCAATCCCATATCACCAGGTTTTCCCGTCACGAAACGGACAGGTATCCGTTAAGGGAACAATCATCATTTACCCTCATTTTGTAACGCTATAACAACTGTTGAAAAATTGCTTCCGATATACGCCAGTTTCATTTCCCTAATGGTTCAAATCTGTACCTTTGCTTCTTAATCGGAATTATGCTTTCAGAGCCAGAAACTGAGATATTCGAGAATGTAAAAGAGATTTTCTCCAACTATTTGGGGGAACATGGACATAGAAAAACGCCAGAACGTTTTGCTATTCTAGAAGAAGTGTACTCGACCGATGGCCATTTCGATATAGAATCTCTTTACGTTCAGATGAAAGAGAAGAACTACCGCGTTAGCCGTGCTACACTATACAATACTATTGAGCTTCTACTTGATTGTAAACTGGTAACCAAGCATCAGTTTGGAAAAAACATTGCACATTTTGAGCGTTCTTACAAGTATGCACAACACGATCATTTAATTTGTCAAGACTGCGG
>DMRV01000061.1 GCA_003456455.1 Flavobacteriales bacterium | reverse complement strand
TCCAAAACAAATATGGCTCAAGAGCATTGGCCAATTACGATTTTTCAAAAGCTCAAACCATTGTTTCTATAGGTGCTGACTTTTTAGGCGATTGGCAAGGTGGAGGTTTTGACGCTGCTTATGCACAAGGACGAGTTCCTAAAAATGGAAAAATGTCGCGTCACATTCAGTTTGAAGCAAATATGAGTTTATCAGGTGCAAATGCTGATAAACGTGTGGCAATGAAACCATCACAACAAAAAGTAGCGCTTGCAAAACTTTATGGAAAATTAGTTGGAACGGCTGTTGGAGGGGAACTTCCTGCACATTTAGAAACAGCTGTAAATAATGCGGCTTCTGAACTGCTTAAAGCCGGTTCTAATGCGGTGGTCCTTACAGGGATTCAAGATGTGAATGCACAAAATATTGTTTTGGCCATCAACGAAAAACTAAACAGTAAAGCGTTTGATCCAAACAACCCAATCCTAACCCGTCAAGGGAATGATAAAGCGGTTGCTCAATTGGTGTCAGATATGAATTCAGGTACCGTTGCTGCTGTGATCATGGCCGGGGTCAATCCAGCATACACACTTCCAAATGCAGATGCTTTTGTCAAAGGATTAAAACAAACAGAATTATCTTTAGCTTTCACCATGAAAAATGATGAAACCGCTTCTGTATCTCAATATGTTGCTGCGACGTCTCATTATTTAGAATCTTGGGGCGATTTAGAAACTAAAAAAGGACATTATGGGCTCATGCAACCAACAATTCGTCCTTTATTTGATACCAAACAATTTCAAGATGTTTTATTAGAATTAGTTGGGACTTCAGAGTCTTATCATGATTTTATAAAGTCGTATTGGAATAGTAATGTATTAAAAGGTACTTCTTGGAATGAGAGCTTACACGATGGTGTGTATGTGTCATCTTCATCTGCAACATTAGACACTGCAGATGCTTTTGATGGGAGTGCAATCTCAGAAATAGGAGCTGCAGCGAATGTACTTGCCGCAACAGTATCTTCAGGAATGGAGCTTACATTGTATCCAAAAACGGGGATGGGAGATGGCCAACAAGCCAACAACCCTTGGTTGCAAGAATTTCCTGATCCTTTGACAAGAACTACTTGGGATAACTATTTAACAGTCTCGGAATTTGATGCTAAAGAATTAGGATTCTTTTTAGAAACCAGTACTTTTTTCAGTGAAAACCGTCATGATGCTGATGGTGGATTGAACGGAAAATATGCAAATGTGACTGTAAATGGTGTCACTGTAAAAGTTCCAGTGATCATTCAACCAGGGCAAGCAAGAGGCACCGTTGGAATGTCCTTTGGATATGGCCGAACGGAAGGTCTCAAAGCAGAAATGCAAACAGGTGTCAACGCCTACCCATTATATACTGATTTTAACAATGTTCAAACCGCTACTGTAGAGCTCACAGATGGTAAGCATGAATTTGCTTGTGTTCAGTTGCACAATACGCTAATGGGGAGAGGTGATATTATCAAGGAAACAACCCTAGAGATTTTCAATACAGAATCAGCAGCGAATTGGAACCACGTCAGTGTGGTATCATTGAACCATGAAGAAACGCCTGTGGATTCACCAGATGTAGATTTATGGGATGAGTTTGATCGTTCGATTGGACATCATTTTAACTTGTCCATTGACTTAAATTCTTGTACAGGGTGTGGTGCCTGTGTGATAGCATGTCATGCAGAAAACAACGTTCCGGTTGTAGGAAAAGAAGAAATTCGTAGAAGTCGCGACATGCACTGGCTACGTATCGATAGATATTATTCTTCAGATGAAACATTTGAAGGCGATAACACAACCAAAGACAACATTCAAGGTTTAGGAAGTTCATTAAGTACTTTTGGAGAGATGGAATTACCATCTGAAAATCCACAAGTTGCTTTTCAACCCATCATGTGTCAGCACTGTAACCATGCACCATGTGAAACCGTTTGTCCAGTAGCAGCGTCATCTCATGGTCGTCAGGGTCAGAATCATATGGCGTATAACCGATGTGTTGGAACGCGTTATTGCGCTAACAACTGTCCTTATAAAGTACGTCGATTCAACTGGTTCTTATACAACGAGAATGACGAATTCGATTATCATATGAATAACGATTTAGGACGTATGGTAGTTAATCCAGATGTTACCGTTCGATCTAGAGGTGTGATGGAAAAATGTTCGATGTGTATTCAAATGACACAAAAAACAATTTTGGATGCTAAACGTGACGGAAGAGAAGTAAATCCAGACGAATTCAAGACCGCTTGTTCTTCGGCATGTGATTCAGGAGCGATTGTTTTTGGAGATATCAATAATAAGAAAAGTGCAATTACTGAACTTAAAGATGATGAGCGTGCTTATCATTTATTAGATCATGTTGGTACAAAACCAAATGTGGTTTATCAAGTGAAAGTAAGAAACACAAACGAAGCATAAATAATTAAGAAATAATACAAAAGGATTATGGCGTCTCATTACGAAGCACCTATCAGAAGACCATTAGTTACAGGAGAAAAATCATATCATGATGTGACCTTGGACGTTGTTGCACCTGTTGAAGGAAAAGCAAACAAA
>DMRV01000313.1 GCA_003456455.1 Flavobacteriales bacterium | reverse complement strand
TTTGGTAATTGTGCAACAGGCACAACCGCTATGTAAGCAATAAGCTAATGGTAGGCGCAGTTATTATGGTAACCAAATGCTTGCCATGCCCTCTCCTACTCGCTTCTTCCCAGCTTTAGCTTTATGTATAGCGCTTGATTCTTGCGAAAACAATCACTTGGATGTTTACGAAGAACCGATAAACTCCATGTTTTATGTTCTTACCCCAGACTCAGGACAAAAAGTCATTCTAAACTTCATTGATAACGATGGAATAGGCGGCCAGCCTGCTCTTGTTAATAGCGGAATTCTCGCTCCTAACACAACTTATCGAGGAGAACTACTCATAGGCACGGCAAATACTGTTGCCCTAGCAAAACTTGAGCACATGGCAGATAGCACATCCGTTACAGGGCAACCCGAACTACATCAAGTGTTTTTCGAACCAAACAACGGTTTGGAACTAGTTACTTCCTGCTTAGATATAGATAAAAATGGCAATCCTGTTGGAATGCAAACGACCTTAACCACTGGCTCAATATCGGAAGGCGAGTTGGTGATTTCCATCATTCATAAACCCAATAAGCAAGTAACTGCTGTGATGAATGGAAACAGAACCCGTGCGGGAGGAAGTATAGATGTAGAAGCCACGTTTCAAGTAACTATTGCTTCAAACTGAGAACGCACAGCATCGTGGTACTTTATTCCGTCTGTCATGCTGACGAAGGAAGCATCTCTCTTTACTGTAATGGAATTTCAGCTACTTAGAACAGAGATTCCCCATTCCTCGGAAGGACAAACGGATGACTTCGAACTGACAAAGCGTATTTGTTGTGCCTTAGTGCAAATCCGTCTTCCACACCCTTATTTATTTTCCTTCTTCGTCTTGGCTGCATCAAACAACAGCGTAAACCCAGGAACATTAAACAGGGTAGCTTCAGATTCTTGCAACGCATCGTCCCACACAATATAAACTGATTCTCCTTTTCCCACTACACCTTTTGCGAAGGGTCGCACTACTGTTTGCGTTTTTGTTGCCATAGGCGGAATGACAATAATTTTATCCTTTGCGTTGGTGTTTTCAAGCACGGTTCCGTCTTCTCTTCTGATCTTAATCTTGCTTTCATTTACAATTCCAACACTTTCTCCTCTGTAGCGAATTTTAAAATCTGCTGAAAGTTCTTTAGGAGAAAAACGCCACTTTTTAAGTGTTACAGCAAACGGCTCCATCATAATGCTGTTTTTGTCTGGCTTCATTTTAAACTCACCTCCTGCTGTAGGTGTACCCACAACAGGAGCTCGACTAAATACGCTATCTGTTTTTATTTCTAACTCATTGACTTTAAACCCAATACTACCAACAACCTTAATTGTTCGTGTAATGTCGCCATGTGGTTCTATAAAGTCAATATCCTCTTTGGGGTTCTTATCCCCATAACCCATTTCATCACTCGAAAAAGTGAAAGCGTGCTTCTTAACCAAAATGTAATCGTCTGTCTTATTGTAAATTTTGACGGTAAACTGAGAGAACGAACGTTGAGAATGAGGTCGGATGATTTCAATTTTCACTTCATCGGTCTCGATAGGAGCAACATCTGAATAATGTTTTTCGTGATGAGGATGGTCTTCGGGTTGTGCCTGTGAAATGGCAAACGAGAAAAAGAAAAACGAAAAGAGTAGCGTTGTTTTTATCATGGTTACAAACTTATTTATTCTTGTCAGCGGTAAGCGCTTCGTCCAATTCAAACGTTACACTTTCATCCACATCAAACGGAACAGCTTTGGTCTCAATCATGCATTCGCCCCATTGCACAAAGAGCTTGGCAAATTGCATATCTACCACCTTAGCTGGAATATGAAAAATGGCATTTATCGTTTTACTATCTCCCTTCTCCAGCAGAATGGTTTTCGACTTTCTATCATCATTGGCATACTTTTCTCCAGCTTCAGTTAGTACCGATATTCTACTTGGGTCTATAATCGCGTAATCATCGCCTTTGTACTTAATTTCAAATCGCGCCCAGGTTTCTTTCGTCTCTTGTTTCAAGTTTTTTAGGTTAACCTCAAAATTTCCCGCCTTCATCACGTTTTCTGTAGCAGGTAAACGGAATTGCTCCATTTGGGCTGGCGTTCCATCTAACGAAATACGAGAGAATCCTGTCACCGTCACCTCAAACTCATTTGCCAAAAGATTTTCACCTTCTTTTAAATCAATGGTCTTGCTTTTCTTCTCGTTTGGGTCTAGGATAAAGGATTTCTCCTTTGGGTTGTGCTCTACTCCATCCGTTGAAATAGTAAATTTATCAGGCTCAATTAGTAAAAAATCATTCGTATTATTTGTAAACTTTGTTTTAAACTTCAGCATGTCCAAACGAGAAACTCCGTTAGAGAATTCCATTACTACTTCTTTGGCTTCAATCGCATCCTCAACGTCTACATAGTAGTTGGTGTATTTGGGGTTGTCCTTGGGGTCTTTCTTGCCCTTTTGAGCGTAAGAAGATGTAATACTGATGGTAAAAGCCGCGATAACAAGGGCTAGTATAGGTTGTTTCATTGTTTGGTGTTTGAAAAATTTAAGATGCTTGTTTACAACAATAACACCAATCAAAGGTAAGTTTCCTGCCAACTAGCAAAAGCCAATTATATTTGGATTCAAATGGACTTTAAACGAAAAGGAAAGCTGCCTTGGCTTGATATGGTGCTGTACTCAATCAAACATCGTGGCTTTTCCAATACGTGTTCATTGGGTTGGAAAGAGTGGCGAAAAGAGCGTCAACTGGGCATCAACACTTTTGGCGATTCCTCAACGGATGAATTATCCATAGAATCAGACTCAAAACTTGGAGGTCATTTATATCAACCATCAAGCTCAGTAATTTTCGGGAGAGCCATGAAAGAGCTTCCTTTCAGTTTTAGTGACAAGGTCTTTCTAGATGTAGGTTCGGGTAAGGGACGAGCTATGATTTTAGCTGCTGAAGCAGGGTTCAAAAAAGTGATTGGAGTTGAGTACGCGGCTGAGCTAAACGATATTGCACATACCAACATTGAAGTTGTAAAGTCACGGTTCCCGAAAACGGAATTTGAATTGAGAGAAGGAGATGCCCTGGAGTATAAAATGCCTGAAGAGGTAGATGTTATCTATCTTTTTAATCCTTTTGATGAGGAAACTATCTGCAAACTTCTTCAGCAGCTCAAACAGATTTTTAATCGAGACAAAAAGATTTACTTGGTTTATGTTCATCCAGTTCATTGCAACATATTCGAAGAGGCATTTGGGAAGCCCGTTTCAACCATTACTAATTGGAAAGGCATTGCAGACGTGGTCATATTCTGTAATTAGAATTGAAATGTCGGAACGGCAACATTCAAAGTAACGCGATTATTTACCTTGGCAAAATGAAAAAAATCACGACTATTTATTGGGCCATTTTCTCGCTAGTAATGATTGCTGTTGCGTTACAGTCATGTAAAAAAGACGAACCACAGCCAGCGCAAGGAATTGACCTTCAGCTTTACCAAATGGCACTGGAAACGGCTGGATTCACGTGGTACAAGAACTCAGACGAATTATTGGACAAGAGTGCT